>JALYTU010000707.1 GCA_030854125.1 Actinomycetota bacterium
GTTCTGCTGTGAGTTCTCGTAGGCATGGCTTGTCCTTTCGGCCACGCTTACACGGTTCCTCCGACACTCCCTTGTTCTGCGCCTCGAGCCGGGTCCAGACGCGATGCAGCCGCAACTGCGCCTTCCGGGAGACCGCAACCGCCGGCGGCGGCTGACCGACCTGACGCTCGGCGAGCGCCTTGCTGAGGTTCGGGCGTGCACGGAAGTGCCATGCTGCCTCGACCAGTAACCGGCGGGCGTGCCCCGATCCGGTTTTTGTGATCGACCCGAGCCGACGCTGCTGACCGGTCGTCGCCTCGCACGGCACGACGCCGACGTAGCTCATCAGCTGCTCGGCGCGGGCGAACCGCTGGAAATCGCCGATCTCCGCGCAGAGCCCGACCGCGGTCAGCGTGTCCACGCCACGCAGACACCGCAACCTGCCGACCTGGACTGTCCACGGCGAGCTCGGAAGAATCGCCACGATCTCGCGCTCCAGGCTGTCGCGACGGACCGCGAGCGCGTCAATCGCGCCGCGAACGTCAAGCAGCGTCGCCTGCGCCGCCGGCCACTCCAGCTCGACCGTCTGAAGCCACTGGCGGTGACGCTCAGTCCACGCGGTCCCGTCATCAAACCGAATCCCGTGGCGCAGCAGCAGCTTCGAGAGCCGGTGCCGGGCACGCATCAGATCCACCCGCACACTCTCGCGGGCCCGGACCAGATCGCGCAGCGCCTCCTCCTCATCGCCCGGCACCCGGACCGCGTGCAACTGGCCCGCCAGCAACAGCCTGACCAGATGCTCCGCGTCACGCCGATCTGTCTTCACCCGATCACCCGACGCGCGCGGGATCTTCGACGGTGCCGCGACGACACACTCCACTCGCCGCTTCGCCAGCTCCCGCGCGAGCCCGTACCCCGTCGGCCCGGCCTCGTATGCGACCCTGACCGGTCTGGGCAGCGCGGCGCAGAACGCCGCCGCCTTGTCTGTCTCACCGGTCATCGTGAAGCACTGCAACTGCCCCGTCTCGGCGTCCAGGACCGCCGCGACAATCTTCGTCGCGTGCACGTCTAGACCGACGAGGGATCTAGCCTTCGACATGGCTGGTTCCTCCACTTATGCGGTTGTGGGCCGCCGCGCGGTTGCAGCCGTGCGGCTGAACATCCACCCCACGAACGCGGGGGGACCGGCCTCTTCTACACCTCAGGCCGGACGGATGCTCAATCCATATGGTCCCGGTGTTGAAATGGGGGTTGCCCGGCGCGGGCGACGGTTCGCGTTAGGGTCGAAAGCCGGACCGGGGTCTGACCCGCATATTGTCTGGACCCCTGGTGGTGTCCTGAGTTAGAAGTGTCGACCTCGGTCCGTGCTTTCGGGAGCCGGTCTGACCTGATAGGAGCGTCGATCTTTGCGAAGCGCCGATCCCCACCGGGACGTTGTCGACCGGGTCCGCCATCACCGTACCAGCGGAGGGTTGAGCTGATGTCGAGCAGGAGAAGGGGTCCGGGACCGTCGCATGTTCTGACCACGCCCGATCACGCGGGCAACGTCGTCGGGGTCGACCCGCATAAGCAGACCTTGACGGCGACGGTCGCTGATCCCCGTGGCGGGATCCTCGCCAGCGGACACTTCCGGGTGTCCGGGGACGGGCATCGGGCGCTGGAGGCGTGGGCGCGGCAGTTCGGTCAGATCGCACGCTGGGGGTCGAGGGCGCCTCGAGCTGGGGGCGTCACACCGCGGTCTTGCTGGTCGGCCGCGGCTATGACATGCGCGACGTGTGCGCGAACCGCACGCCGCGGTCTGACCGGGCGCGCCAGCGCGGGAAGTCCGACACGCTTGACTTTAGAGCGGATCGCGCGCGAGACGCTCGCGCATCCGCTGCTACCAAAAGCGTTCAAGCGCGCCGGGCGCGACAGCGGCCCGGACGAGCTGCATGAGCTGCTCTCGTTGTGGCATAACCAGCGCCGCTCGATCCTCACCAGCCGCCAGCACCTGCTCAACGAAGCCGAGCACATGCTGAGCAGCCTGCCGCTCGAGCTGCGCGAGCAGCTGCCCGACACCAAGGCGGTCCGCCCCCGGCTAGCTGTCCTCGCTGCTCGCAACCGCCGCCGGCGCTATGACCAGCCGACCACGCTCAGGCTCAAGCTGCTCGACGACTACCTGACACAGATCGCCAAGCTCGACGCAGCGGACAAGCAGGTCACGGCCGAGCTCGCCGCGCTCGTGAAAGCATCAGGCTCGACGCTCGGCGAGCTGTGCGGCCTCTCGACCGTGCTGGTCTCAGAGCTGCTGGTCGAGGTCGGCGACCCGCGCCGGTTCACGATCGGCGGGTTCGCGCGCTTCAACGCCTCAGCGCCGCTGGCCGCCTCGACCGCGGAGGGACCCGGCGAGCCCGTCCGCCACCGCTA
>JALYTU010000092.1 GCA_030854125.1 Actinomycetota bacterium
CCCACGCCGGGATGTGGCTGGAATCACTCGCGGCCGACCCCGAGCCCGAGGTGCGGGCCAGCGCGGCCGAAGCCCTCGCTGAGTTCCCCGAGACCGCGATCCTGGAGTCGCTGCTGAGCGACCCCCATTGGCTTGTTCGCGCGAACGCGGCCAAGGCCATTGGCGACGCCGACTTCACCACGCTCGCCCCACACCTGACGCCACTCCTGCGTGATCGCGTCTGGTGGGTGCGCCAGAGCGCGACGCTGGCGCTCAAACGACTCGGCGCGTCCTCGGTGGCCGCCGTGCTGCCGATGCTCGAGGACGATGACCAATTCGCTCGCAACAAGGCCGCGGAGGTTCTGATCGACTTGGGGTACGTCTCCCAGCAGATCGCCGCGCTCGGCTCGAACCGTGACGACGGAGTTGACGCCAGCCGCCGGCTCGGTGCCGTGGCTCGGGCGGGCGCGCGCTCCACGATTACCGGCAGCGCGGGCGGCACCAGCACGCTGACCCGACAGCGTCTCGACGTCCTGCTGGCAGAGTGGGAGACGCCCCGGTGATCCAGGTCATCTACGCGGTCCTGCTTACCTACTTCCTGGTTCTGAATCTGGGCACGATTGCGCTCGTCCTCTCCGCGCTGCGCGAGAACCGCCTCCGACAGCGACAGGCGAGATACACGAACCTCGAGCGGCTGATCCGATCCAACGCCACGATCGCGGTCAGCGTGATCGTGCCCGCCTACAACGAGGAAACGGTGATTCGAGACACAGTGTTGTCCGTGCTCGGTTCGCGTCACCTGCAGTTCGAGGTGATCGTGGTCAACGACGGTTCGACGGATCGCACCCTCGAGGTCCTCAGCGAGAGCTTCGGCCTCGAACTGCGTGACGCGTTCTATCCACAGCCGATCGCCACGGCGCGGGTTCGGAACGTCTACCGGTCGCGCATCCATCCGACCCTGACCGTGGTCGACAAGGGCAACGGCGGCAAGGCCGACGCGTGCAACGCCGGTGTCAACATTGCCTACTACCCGTACATCGTGCACACCGACGCCGACTGCATCTTCGAGCCCGAGACGCTGATCCGAAGCGTGCGCGCGGTCAATTTCGATCCGCGGCGCATCGTCGGCGTGGGAGGACAGCTGCGGCCGAGTAACGGCCTCGAGGTCCGGGACGGGCGAATCCTGTCCTCACGCCTTCCGAGCTCGCTCGTTGCCCGATTTCAGGTGGTGGAATACATGAGCGCGTTCACGACGCACCGGCTCGCCTGGAGTCGCCTCAACGCCGTGCCCGTGGTGAGCGGGGGGTTCGGGCTGTGGCGCAAGGACGTCGTGGTCGACCTTGGCGGATACGCAACCGATGTCACCCACGAGGACATCGAGCTGACCATCCACGCGCACCGTCAGTTCAGGCGCGGGCGCATCCCCTACAGCATCACCCTGATGCCCGACGCGACGATCTGGACTCAGGTCCCGGCAAGCTGGAACGACATCCGCACCCAGCGCAAACGTTGGCAGCGCATCGTGCTCGAGGTGCTGTGGAAGTACAAAACGATGATCTTCAACCCACGCTATGGACTCGTGGGCATCCTGACCATGCCGTACCTGTTGTTGTACGAGGGTCTCGGGCCGCTCGTGGAAGCCTTCGCGTACGGGTTCGTGGCCGTGGTCGCCGTTCTCGGTGTCCTGAATGTCCAGTACCTGATTCTGTTCCTGGCCTTCTCGTTCGGCTTGAACGCCGCGATCCGGCTCGCCGCCGTGCTCATGGACGTGCTGTTCTTCGAGACCTACGACCGGCGGAGCGTCGTGCACCTGTGCCTGCTGACCTTGCTCGAGCCGGTCGTGTACCGGCCGCTGCTGCTCGGCCCTCGCCTTTACGCGTTCTACGAATTCCTCACCGGCCACAAGGTCCACGAGAAGCTCACGCGCCAGCCGTCAACCACGGCCCCTCGCCAACCGTCCGGGTGATTTGCCTCCTCGCACGCGTGACGGCCCGTATTCCGGGAGGACCGCAGTTGGTTTTCGGCAGCGGTCGGACCGCCGTCGGGGTGCATCCTCGCGCTTGGTGGACGAATGTCCGAAGGCTCCGAGCTGCGGTCAAGCCGGCTACGGCGCGGGTCGAACCAACCCGTAATGACTTCACTCCGGCTCTCACCAGACGCGGTGATGGTGCTCGGCTTGGCCGGCACCGCGCTGCCTTTTGCCCAGTCGTTCGATGATGAGGTCGAGCGGTGGCTGCGGCCTCTGCGCCTGTACGGCCGGGCAGGGGGCGCCCTGCAATCGCTTGGCGTCAGCGAGGGACGGCTCGTCGAGACCGAGCAGAGCCGTCCCGAGCGCAGCAAGGACTCGCCGTCGGAGACCCTTCACCTGGTTGCGGCCGCCGCCTCGCGGATCGCCGCAGAGCGGGGTGGCACGACCGTCGGTACCTTCGACGTCCTTCACGCGGTGATGGGTCATTACGGTGAAGCGTTCGACTACGCGTTGCGCTGCCGCTCCTGTGACAGCGCCGAGCTCATGACCGTGCTCGGCGAGCGGGCTGCCGCGTAAGCCACCTCACACTCCAGTGGCCGTAAGCCGTCGCGGTTGTTCACCGTGGCGGCTCTATTGTTGTGGCGACCAGAGGTACGCCGCCGGGAGCCGGGCGCTGTCCTCGGCGGTGGGGGCCGGGCGCCAGGTGCTCAGGGGGAGGAGCTGGTCGACGAAAGTGCTGATTATCAGCACCAAGTTGACACACAGCCTCGACCGCCTGAGGCGAGCGATCCGCCTCACCTGCCCGCCCGGTTGAGCAGTTCGGCCCGTCGCTCACGGCCGAGCAAACCCTCAGTGGTTCTGGCGTTCGGTGGCGCCATCGCTGAAGAAGCGGGCGCGCCTGCCGGCCGGGAAGGGAAGGATCGTCGGCGGACGACCGACGCCGGGTGCCCGGTCGCCACTCCGCCGGGTTGTGATCAGATCGTGCCGATCAGCGGCGGCGCGATCACGCTCGCGCCGCAGCCGTTTGACAATCGCGGCACCTTTTCCCATGCGGTGGCGATCAACGGCCACCGCTGATGGGCGGCGCGGCGGCGCCGGCGTCCGCCGCCAACGTCTGTTCCCACCAGGCCACTGCCTCGGTCATCGTCTGACGCAGCGGGATCTCGGGCTTCCAGCCGGTCGTCGCGGTGAGCGCGGCGTGATCGCCGCGCAGATCCATGACCTCGCTGGCGCGTACGCGGGAGGGGTCGACCTCATGGCTGATCACGATCGGGGCGACCACCTCGCCCAGCAGCGCCACCTGCTCGGCTGCCGAGACCGACGCACCGGTGCTCACGTTATAGACCCCGGCGGGCGCGCGCTCGGCGAGCAGGCGGTAAGCCCGGACGACGTCGCGCACATCGGTGAAGTCGCGGCGCGTGTCCGGGTTGCCGGTGACGATCGTCAGCTCGGAGACTCCGGCCCGGCGACCCTCGGCCGCCTGGCGCGTCAGCGAGGCGAGCAGGAAGATCGGCCGCTGACCGGGACCGGAATGACTGAATGGCCGCGCGCGGATGATGTCGAGGCCGTGGGCACGGGCATAGACGGCGGCGAGCATCTCGGCCGAAGCCTTGGAGACCGCGTACGGGTTGGCCGGCTGAAGCGGCGCGGACTCGGTGAGCGGCAGCGCGTCGGGGACGCCGTAGACCTCGCACGTGCTCACCCACACCACTCGCGCGCTGCGAGCCTCGAGCCGGAGCGCCTCGAGCAGGTTGATGGCGGTCGCGGTGTTCTCCGACAGCGTCTGCGCCGGTGACTCCCAGGAGCGGCCGACCGAGCTCAGCGCCGCCAGGTGGTAGACGACATCGGGGTCCGCCTGCGCGATCGTGGCGCGCACGGCCTCGGCGTCGCGCAGATCCACCGAGATGCTCGTGACCGCACCGTCGGCCTCGTGGGCCGTCGGCACCGCCGGGCGTCGTGAGAGCGCGATCACTTCATCGCCGGCCTGCGCGCAGGCGCGCACCAGCCACGTGCCGGCAAAGCCGGAGGCCCCGGTGATCAGCGCCCGCACGTCAGGGGGCCGGCTGGACGGAGACTGCGTGCTCCAAGGTGCCGTGCCCATTGGAGGAGTAATCCTCGAGGGGCTCGGGTGGAGCGGGTTCGGGCTCGGCGTTGACGCGTCGTTCAAGCTCGCCGAGGACCAGGCCGAAGAGCAGATGGCGCCACGCCGCCTGAACGAACGCGGCCCGGTTGCCGGTCAGAGTCGGCAAATCCTTGCGGGCGGGATGAAAGCGGTCGCTCACGCGCACGAGCGGCCACAGGGCCACGTGCTCGAACAGACCCGCGGCCGGCCCGCGCAGCGGGGCGGGGATCGGCAGCGCGGGAGCGAGGTTGGCGTACACCGCGCCGAACACGGCGCCATTGCCGGTATGCAGGATCAGCCCGAGCGGATACCACCGCTCGCCCTGGGTGATCGTCTTACCGAGCAGCTCGACGTCGTCGTAGTCGGTCTTGAAGACGAGCTTGTCCAGCGGCTGCTGGGCGGCCCACAGTGCCGCGGCAAGGGCGCCGGAGGCGGCGCCTCTCAGGGTCCGGGTGCGATCGATGCCTGGGCTCACCGTGCTGGCAACTGTAACGCGAGCGGCAGCTGCGGGTACCGGACTGTGCGATGGATCACGATCGCCTTCACCAGCGCGCGCGAGAGCACGGAGCCAACCTGATCATCTACGGGTTCGTCCGCGTGACCTTTCAGCCGTTCTTCCAGCTCTACTTCCGGATGAAGCGGATCGGGCGTGAGCACATTCCCAAGCACGGCGGGGTGATCCTGGCGTCCAACCACCGCAGCTTCCTGGACCCGTTCGTGATCGCCTGCATGGCCAATCGGCCCATGTACTACGTGGCCAAGAAGGAGCTCTTTCAGCGACGCTGGCAGGCTTGGGTGCTCAACGCGCTCGGTGCCTTCCCGGTCGACCGGGGGGCCAGTGACGAGGCGATGATGGAGACGGCTCGCCAGATTCTCGCCCGCGGGGACATCGTGCTCATCTTCCCCGAGGGCACCCGGATACGACCCGGTGCGCTGGGCAAGGCCAAGCGCGGCGTCGGCCGTCTCGCCCTGGAGACCGGAGCCCCGGTCATCCCGGTGGCCGTGATCGGCACCGAGGCGATCCGCCGCGGCTGGCGGATCCGCCCTCACAAGGTCCGCATCCGGGCCGGCCGGGCACTGCGCTTCCCGCAGGTCGAGAATCCCTCCAAGGCGCTGGCCAACGCAGTCACCGACCGGATCTGGCCGTGCATAATGCTCCAGTGGGAGTGGCTGGGTGGACTGCCGCCGATCCGCCGCGTGGCGGTCATCGGCGCCGGCACCTGGGGGACGAGCCTGGCTGTCCTGCTCGCGAGGACCGGGCTGGAGGTCGACCTCGCCTGCCGCACCCACGAGCAGGCGCTCGAGCTGGCCGCCTCGCGCGAGAACACCCGCTACCTGCCCGGCGTCGTGCTGCCCGAGTCGGTCCGCGTGCTGCGTTCCGGTGAGCTGAACCCCGAGGGCCACGACGTCGTCTGCCTCGCCGTCCCGGCCAAGGCGCTGCCCAGCGTGCTCGCTGCGCACGGAGGTCAGATCTCGAGCCGGATCGGGGTCGTCGTGGTCTCCAAGGGCCTGGTGCCGCCGTTGGGCACCCTGCCCGCCACGTTTGCCGCCGAACGCTGCCACGCGCGGGCCGTGGCCGTCCTCGGGGGGCCCGCCCACGCCGCCGAGATGCTGTCCCGGGGCGCCTCGATCGTGCTCGCCTCCGCTGATCGCGGCTTCGCCCGTCAGCTCACCGACGCGCTCGGACAGGCCCGCCTCGACGTCACCGTGACCACCGATGTGACCGGGGTCGAGCTCGCCGGTTGCGCCAAGAACGCCGCCGCGTTGGCCGCGGCCGCTGCCGCGGGCGCGGGATCGAACATCGCCGGGGCGGCCGCCGGAAAGGTGTTCGCCGAGATCGACGCGCTCGCGCGCGCCCACGGGTCGCGGCCCGAGACCTTCGCCGGGCTGGCCGGCACCGGTGACCTGGTCGCCACGGTGGTATCCAGCGGATCGCGCAACCGCCGGGCCGGGGAGCTACTCGCCGAGGGGATGCCGTCCGCGGACATCGGCCCGTTCCTCGGTCACGCTGCCGAGGCGGTCGATTCGGTACCCCTGCTCGCCGAGGCGGCCCGCGAGGCGCGGTTGCCTTCGCCGGCTCTGGACAGCCTCGCCGCGCTGGTCAGTGGCGACATCGACGCTGCTCATTGGGCCTCGACGGTGACCGAACCGGTGGCCGCGAGCGCACGCGCTCCGGTGCGCGCCGCCTGACCTGGATAGATTTGCCGATGCGGTGCCCGACGAGATATCCCCTCAGATCAAGCGAGAGCTCGACGCTCGCTTCACCGAGCTCTATCGCAACCACCTGCGCGACGTCTACTCCTACAGCTACTACCGGGTCGGCAATCACCACGACGCCGAGGACCTCACCGAGCAGACCTTCCTGCAGGCCTACCGCCACTTCGAGCGGGCGCTGCGCGAGTCCGACGGCCGGCCGCTGCGGCCGTGGCTCATCCGCATCGCTCACAACCTGGCGGCCAATTTCTACCGGGACCGCTCGCGCAAGCCGGTGTCCACGATCGAGGACGCGGGCGTGATCTCATCGCCCCACACGACAGAGTCGCTGGTCGAGACCCGTGAGGAGCTCAAGGAGATCCTCAAGGGCGTCTCGGAGCTGCCCGACGATCGCCGCGAGGCGCTGATCATGCGCTTCGCGCTCGGCATGGACAACCGCGAGATCGCCCGTGCGCTGGGCCGCACCGACGGAGCCACCAAGGTTCTGCTGCACCGGGCCATCCGCCAGCTCGAGGGCATGGTCGCGACCAGCGGTGCGGAGGCCGGGTCGTGAGCACCGCGCTGAGCGAGATCGAGGCCCTGTTGCGCGAGGCGCTGGCCCCGATCGAACCGCCCGACGATCTGCTGGCCCGGATGGAGACCCGGCTGGTCAGCCTCACCGAACTCGCTCAGGACGAGCTCGAGGCCTGGGAGCTGTCCGCGATGCGCGATCCACGCAACTGGGCCCGGCCCGCCGCCGCCGTCGTGGTGGGGGCCGGAGCCGGGACGGCGCTGGTCGCCCTGCGCGTGCGCTCGCGCCATCGCGCCCGCCGCCAGCAATCCGGCGGCCTGATCCAGCTGGCCGAGCGCACCATCCGGGACATCGCCGAGGAGGCGCGGCGGGTCATGCCCGACCGCTGAGCGTCAGCAGCGGGTCAGCTCCCGAGCCGGCGCTGATACCGTCATCGGTCCCATGGCCACCTGCTATCGCCATCCCTCCCGCGAGACCGGGGTGGCGTGTTCCTCCTGCGGGCGGCCGATCTGCCCCGACTGCATGACTCCGACCTCGGTCGGCATGCGCTGCCCGGAGTGCGCACGTGAGCGCACCAAGGTCCGCACGGTCTCCTCGGGCCCCACCGTTCCGGTGGTGACCCGGGCGCTGATCGCGATCAACGTGCTCGTGTTCTTCGCCGAGACCGCGACCGGCGGCCAATTGGGCGGCGGGGGCGGCGGGACGGTGTTCGAGAAGGGCGCGCTGTTCGGACCGTACGTGGCCCACCAGCACGAGTACTGGCGGCTGCTCACGTCGGGCTTTCTCCACGCCGGGTTGCTGCACATCGTCTTCAACATGGTCTTCCTCTACATCATGGGTCCGATGCTCGAGCCGGCAATCGGCCGGGTCAACTTCGCCGCCGTGTACTTCGCCTCGCTGTTGGCCGGGTCGTTCGGGGCGCTGCTGTTCCAACCCGGCGTGCCGACGATCGGCGCCTCGGGTGCGTGTTTCGGGATCCTCGGCGCGCTGATGGTCGTCGCCTATTACCGGGGGATCTCGATCTGGCAGTCCGGTCTCGGGGTGACCCTGCTGATCAACATCGTCTTCTCGCTGAGCTTCGCGGGCATCTCGATCGGCGGCCACCTCGGCGGGGTGGCCGGTGGTGCCGCCGCGGGCTGGATC
>JALYTU010000708.1 GCA_030854125.1 Actinomycetota bacterium
GCATTGACTACTTAGCCTGGGCTCACCGATTGACGGGCGCGGTTCTGTCCGGGTCTGAGGTTTAACTACCTCCTGAGCAGGGCTTTGTCACGACTGTGTGCGCAGTCGGGGCCCTGTCAGGAGGTTCACTCATATGGTGCACGACGCGGCGGACGTTCCGAGCGGCCCAGCGACCCTCGATTCGGTGCGGGTGGCGTTTGATGAGCAGCGGCTCGTGAGCGACGCCGGGCTGCTGGTGACCGCGACCCTGGCGGAGCGGCTCGGGGTTGAGGAGTTGGTCAACGAGTCGGTGTGGCTCGGGTATCGGATGCCCGGTGCGGCGCTGCCGGGCCGCAAGGTGATGAGCCTGGTGCACGGGATGCTGGCGGGCGCGGACCGCATCGATCAGATGGACGTGCTGCGCGCCGGGTCAACAGGCCTGGTGCTCGGCCATCGGGTGATGGCCCCCTCGACGCTCGGCACGTTTTTGCGGGCGTTCACGTTCGGGCACGTCCGCCAGCTTGACCATGTCCTGGACGTCACGCTCGCACGCGCGTGGACTGCGGGCGCCGGCCCCGGCGACGGGCCGCTGGTGATCGACATCGACAGTTTCATCGGAGAGGTCCACTCAGACCGCAAGCAGGGCGCCTCATACGGGTACACCCGTCAGCTGGGGTATCACCCGATCATCGCGGTCCGCTCCGATACCGGCGAGGTGCTGCAGGGCAATTGTCAAATGTTGTGGATTCGGCAGTGAAGAATGATCAGGCGGCGACCCTCTCGTCAGTCATCTCTTGATCGTGGTTGTCGTCGTCGGTGACCTTGATGCCGTCCTTGAACTTCACGCCGTCGAGCACGTCGGCGACGAGCTCGTGGCCGTTGAACCGCCGCCAGCGTTCCTGGGCGGACTCGAGGAGCTTGTAGGCCATCGCGAGCGCGGCGTTCTTTGAGCCGGCGCCCTTCGTGACCCGCGTGCGGAGCCGGACGGTGGCGAACGAGCTCTCGATCGGGTTCGTCGTCCGGAGGTGCCGCCAGTGCTCGGCGGGGTAGTCGAAGAACGCGGTCAGCGGCTTCCAGTCGCGATCGAGCTTCGCCAGCGCCTTGGGGTACTTCGCGCCGTACTCCTCGCGGAAGGTCTCGAGCGCGAGCTTGGCGTCTTTGCGGGTCGGTGCCTCGATGATCTCCGAGAGCAACCCCTTCGCGCGGGAATGCAGCCGCTTGGGGAGGCAGTCGATGATGTTCCCCGCGGCGTGGAACCAGCAGCGTTGCTCGTCGGCGCCAGGGAACACGTCCCGGAGCGCGGCCCACGCGCCCAGCGCACCGTCGCCGACGACCAGGCGCGGTTCGTTGAGGCCGCGGCGCTTGAGATCGCGGAACACGCCCGCCCAGCTCTCGGTGCTCTCGCGGTACCCGTCCTCGACCGCGAGCAGCTCTTTGCATCCGTCCTCGCGGACGCCGATCACGATCAACAGGCAGACCTTCGGGTCCTCACCGAGCCTGATCCGGACGTGGATCCCGTCCATGAACAGGTAGGCGTACCGGTTAAAGCTCAACAGCCGCTGGCGAAACCGGGCGTGGTGCTCCTCCCACTCCTTGCACATCCGGCTGACCGTCGTCGCCGACAGCCCGGCCGCGTCCTCGCCGAGCAGCCCTTCGAGCGCCGGCCTGAAGTCGCCGGTCGAGAGCCCGCGGAGGTACAGGATCGGGATCACCTCCCCGACCTTCGGCGAGCGCCTGGCGTAGGCGGGCAGGATCCTGGAGCTGAACTTCTGCCGCTCCCCGCTCTCGTCGGTGCGCTTGTCGTTCACGCGCGGCGCGCGGACCGGGACCGTCCCGGACCCGACCGTCACCTTCCGCTCCCGCGCCCGCCCGTTGCGGACCACCACGCGGTGCCCGTCGTCGTCGACCTCGTCGCTGAAACGCTCGACGTACTCGTCGGCTTCAGCCCGGAGCGCAGCGGCGATCATCCGCCGTGCGCCCTCCCGCGCCAGCTCGTCCAACGCAGGCGCGATCTCTTCAATGCTCTCCCCGGCGGGGAGCCTGCGAACATCATCCATGGCGTGCCTTCCTGCCGGCTGTCACCGGCTTCGGTCGTCGTCAACCGGGAAGGTACGCCGCCTTCTTCCTCAAGCCCGTCCACAACATTCGGTTATAGCCCTGACGCTCCGACGGAGCAGGGCTGCGCTGCGGGCGATTGCAGCGGTCGCCGGCACCGGCCTCGGGTTGCTGCCGTTGGTGCTGTGGCAGCGCAGCCACACGGGTCCCGCCGGCTGGACGGTCGATCGGCTGCACCGGATCCTCGGGATCCCCAAGATCTATCTGTTTGGTTGGACGGGCAACCGGGTCGACAGCGTCTTGGTGCTTGGCCTAGTTGCTGTGGTCATCCTTGGGGGCGTCTGGGG
>JALYTU010000093.1 GCA_030854125.1 Actinomycetota bacterium
GCCCAGGACCGCCCGAGCGCTGTGGGTGTGCAGACGCCGGCCGCTGCGCAGCAGCTCGGCGCGGGCGGCGCCGAGATCGACCGGCACTGCCGCCTCGGCGGCGTGGGTCGGGGTCGAGCAGCTGACGGCGGCGACGTCGTCGATCAGCGTGCGATCGGTGTGGTGACCGACCGAGGCGATCACCGGGACCCGCAACAGGGCGACGGTCCGGCACAGGCTCTCGTCGCAGAATGCAAACAGATCGGCCAGTGAGCCACCCCCCCGCGCGACGATCACCACCTCGACCTCGGGGACAGCGGCGAGATCACGCAGGGCGGCGGCGATCCCGGGTGCGGCATGACGATCCTGGACCGGGGCAAAGGCCCAGACCAGCCGTCCGCCCCAGCCGCGGCGGCGCAGGGCGGCGACGATGTCGTCGCGCGCCTTGCCCCGCTCGCCGGTGACGACGCCGATCGTGCGCGGCATTCGCGGGCGTTGTAGCGCCTTCTGGGGCGCGAACAGGTCCTCGGCGTCCAGGCGACGGCGCAGCCGCTGCAGCTGGGCCAGCAGGTCGCCCTCGCCCTCCAGGCGCAGCTCAGAGACCCCGAAGGAGAACGACGGGGAGGCGTGGGCGGTCCCGGGGTAGTAGTCACATCCGCCCCCGACGACGACGCGCATGCCGTCGGCCAGCGGCAGCGCCAGCAGGTCGAAGTCATTGCGCCACATCGAGCACGGCAGCGCTCCGTGGCCGTCGCGCAGCTCGAAGTAGACGCGCACGCGCGACAGACGCAGACCCCATACCTCGCCGGTGAGCTGGACGCGGGCGAACTCGCGCAGCCGCCGGCGCAGCTGGGCGGCGTAGGCGCCGACCGGGTAGGGACCGGGAAGGTCACTCGCGCGGGGGTCGGGGTGTGGGTGGGCTCCGGTACCCGCGCCGGCGGCGCCGGCGGACGGCATCGAGCCGGGTGCGGTCACCCGCCCTCGCCGATCGCCTGGCGCAGATAGGCGACAAGGTCCTCGGGTGCCTCGATCCCGCAGCTCAGTCGCACCAGGTCGGCCGGCACGGCCGCGGCCGAGCCCTCCACGGACTGGTGGGTCATCGCCTGCGGAACCTCGATCAGCGATTCGACGCCGCCCAGCGACTCGGCGAGCGTGAACAGGCGCGTCGCGGCGGCGATCGCGGTGGCCCGCGGATGGCGGAAGCTGACCATCCCGCTGAAGCCCGGCCAGCGGACCGCGCTGACGCCGTCGGTCTGCTGGAGCATCTCCACCACCGCGGCGGCGCTGAGCGCGTGGGCCTGCATCCGCACGTGCAGGGTGCGCAGGCCGCGGTGCACGAGGAAGCAGTCCATCGGGCCCGGGACGGCCCCGACCGCGTTCTGGATGAAGCGCAACCGCTCGTAGAGCTCTCGGTCACGGGTGATCACCGCACCGCCGACGACGTCGGAGTGCCCGCCGAGGTACTTGGTCGTCGAGTGCACGACCGCGTCGGCCCCGAGCTCAAGCGGCCGCTGATTGACCGGCGTGGCGAACGTGTTGTCGACCGCGACCAGCGCCGAGCCGCGGCGGGCCACGATCGCTGCGACGTCGATCACGTTGAGTGCCGGGTTGGTCGGGCTCTCGACCCAGACCAGCCGCGTCTGGGGCGTCACGGCCCGTTCCACGGCCGCCAGGTCGGTCTGAGAGACCATGTCGTAGCGCAGCCCCCACGGCACCAGCACCTTGTCCACGAGCCGGAAGGTGCCGCCGTAGAGGTCATCGGGGATGACCATGTGCGCACCGGCCTCACAGGTGACCGTGATCAGCGCGTGCTCGGCGGCCAGCCCGGAGGAGAAGGCGACCGCGTGGCCGCCCTCCAGCTCGCCCAGCGCGGTTTCCAGCGCGGCGCGGGTCGGGTTGGCCGAGCGGGCGTAGTCATAGTCGGCCACGAACTCACCGGGTGCCCGCTGCGCGTAGGTCGAGGTCTGGTGGATGGCTGGGATGACCGAGCCGTAGGTGGGGTCCGGCGTCAGCCCGGCGTGCACGACGCGGGTGGCGAACGCGTCGGTGGAGGCGGAGTCGCTCATGTCGCCAGCGCCTCGAGCAGGTCGGTGCGGGTGACCAGTCCGACCGAGCGACCCGCCTCGGTGACGAGCAGCGCCTGCTGGTCACCGGACAGCAGCTCGACCGCCTCGCGCACGGGGGCCTCACCGGCCACCGCACGGAAGGCGGGCTCCATCACGTCGACGATCTGGGCATCGAGCAGCGCCGGATCCTGCGCGGCGTGGCGCAGCAGCCCGCGCTCCCCGATCGCCCCGACGACGGTGCTCGGGTCATGCGCGGACACGACCGGCAGCTGCGAGACCCGGTGCTTGTGCAGCAGCACGACGGCGTCGCGGACTCGGAACTGGGGCTCGACGGTGACCAGCGACGGAATCTCGCCGGCCTCGAGCTTGCGCCGCAGCACGTCGGACACGGTCAGTTCCGCGCCGCGGTCCAGAAAGCCGCGCTGGCGCATCCAGGCGTCGGAGTAGATCTTGCTCAGATAGGAGCGACCCCCGTCGGGGATGATCACGCAGACGACCGCCTCGCGGTCGGTGAGCTCGGCGGCGACGGTCAGGCCGGCGTGCAGCGCCAGGCCGCCGGAGCCACCGGCGAGGATTCCCTCGGTCTGGGCCAGCCGGCGGGTGGTGAGAAAGGCGTCGCGGTCAGACACGGTGACCCAGCGGTCGACCGTCGTTGGGTCGAAGGTCGCGGGCCAGAAGTCCTCGCCGACGCCCTCGATCAGGTAGGGCCGCACGCCGGCCTGCCCGCCGGAGTAGATCGACCCCTCCGGGTCGGCCCCGACGACCACGAGGTCGGGGGTGCGCTCGCGCAGGTAGCGCACCGTGCCGGTGACCGTCCCTCCGGTCCCCACCCCGAGCACGAGGTGGGTGAGGCGATCGCCGAGCTGGTGCCAGAGCTCGGGGCCGGTCGAGTCATAGTGGGCCTGGGGGTTGGCGGGATTGGCGTACTGGTTGGGCTGAAAGGCGCCCGGGATCTCCGCAGTGAGCCGGTCGGCGACCCGGTAATAGGACTGAGGCGAGTCGGGGGGCACGTCGGTCGGGGCCACGACGACCTCGGCCCCGTAGGCGCGCAGCAGGTCGATCTTCTCGCGCGACATCTTGTCGGGCATGACCGCGATCACCCGATAGCCCTTCAAGCGCGCGACGATCGCCAGGCCGGTGCCCGTGTTGCCGGAGGTTGGCTCGACGATCGTGCCGCCCGGCCGCAGGTGCCCATCGCGCTCAGCCGCTTCGATCAGCGCGACGGCGACGCGATCCTTGATCGAGCCACCCGGGTTGAACGCCTCGAGCTTGGCCACCAGCTGCGCGGTCAGGCCGGCGCCGATCCGGGACAGGCGCACGATCGGCGTGTCCCCGATCGTGTCGAGGATCGAGTCCCTGACGTCCATACCGGTCGCGGTCGGGGCCACGCGATGGAGTCTAGGGCGGCCCTGCGGCGGATGGGGGAAGCGCGAAGAACGAGGTGACGGTTCCGACCGTCTCACAGCCAAGTCCGGCGTAGATCATCTGCGGCCAGTCCTCGCGGTCGGCGGGGACCATGATCAGCTCGGCGCCGGCGCGGATCGCCGCCGTCATCGCCACCGCGGTCACCGCCTTGGCCAGACCACGCACCCGGTGGGAATCGAGCGTGGCCACCTGCTCCACGACGGCCATCGCCACACCGTCCACGTCATCGTCGGTGAACAGCTCGCACATCGACTGCAGTCCGCCGTCCTCTCCGGCTGCGAACCGGCGGCAGGCCAGGCCGGCCTGTTGGGCATGCTGGGCGGCGGCGAGCAGCTCGGGCAGGTCCGCGGGCGCCTCGGTGCCGTAGTCGGTTTCGGCGAAGATCACCCGCATCAGGGCGGTGTGCTCAGGCTCACCGACCTCGCGGGCCCGAGGATCGGGCCCCGGCAGCGCCGGCCCGCCAGCCGCGGGACGGACCATCAGCACGGTGCGCCGGCGCTCCCATCCGGCGCCGTCCAGCCCGGGGAAGACACGCTCGGCGCTCACCTCGTCGGTGATCCGCAGCGCCCGGCCGGGGACCCCGTCCAGCCAGCGGTCGGCGAGTGCGATCAGGTCCTGCGCCGTGACCTCGGGGCTCAGCGGGGTCTGCAGGGTCACGATGTTGAGGTGCCGGATCGAGGGCAGCCGTTCGTTGCGGTAGACGGTGCCGCCGTCAATCGGGGTCGCCGAGGTGCGGCCGGCGGCGATGAGACGGCGGTCGAGCTCGTCGGCGAGCGCGAACCAGTCCGTCATCGCCGGTGGGGCGCGGCGGATCGCGAGCGGCGCTCAGGCGACGGGGTTGGAGCGATACGTGGCATCGCCCTCGAGCACGGCAGGGTCAGCGGACTCAAACGCGCGCCGCTTGAAGAACCGCGGGAAGAATGGCCACGCGGCGAACATCAGGACCACGCCGAGGATGAGACCGCCGACGCCGATGAAGACCGGAGTCTGGATGCCGAGAAAGGGCTTGGAGTAGTTGTTGCCGGCAGTGTTGTAGTAACCGTAGGCCTTGATCGCCACATAAGCCATCATGATCCCGCCGACGACCGGGATCAGTCCGGCGAACAGGAAGTTGCGCGCGCTCTTGAACAGGTCACGCCGGAAGTAGACCGGGCAGGCCAGGCCGGTGAAGCCGTAGTAGAAGCAGACCGCGAAGCCGAGCGCGGCGACGGCATCGCCGAGGACGTTCTGGCTCGGGTTGAAGGCCAGCAGGGCGACCGTCCAGACGATCGACAGCGCCCCCATCAGCACGGTGGAGAAGGTCGGGGTGAGAAAGCGCGGGTGGACCTGGCCGAAGGATGACGGAATCGCCTTCCAGCGGGCCATCGAGAGGGTCGTGCGGGCCGTGGGGAGGATCGTCGTCTGGGTGGAGGCCGAGGCCGACGTGAGCACCGCGATGATCATCAGCTTGTCCAGCGGCGAGCCGAACACCTGGCCGCCGAGGGCGTTGATCACGTCAGAGGAATTGCCCGACAGGAACGCCGTCCCGTGGTAGGACTGGGCCGCGGCGCTGACGATCACGTAGATCAGCAGCAGGATGATCGTGGAGATGACGGCGGCCTTGCCCGGGCCGCGGTTCTTGTCGCGTGACTCCTCGTTGACGGCGACGCCTGAGTCCCACCCCCAGTAGATGAAGATGCCCAGCAGGACGCCGTCCACAAGGGCACCCCAGCTGAGGTCGAAGGGGTTGAACCAGGAGGCTGACACCTGGATCGAGTGGGCGGGGCTGTTTGCGTAGACCTTGAACAGCGCGACGACCGCGAACAGCGCGAGGGTGGTGATCTCAAAGCCGAGCAGGATCGTCTGGATCCGCGCCGACAACTCGATGCCGCGATAGCAGATCCAGGTCATGATCATGATCCACGCCACCGCTCCCACGATGACCAGGAAGTTCGACGGGCTCGCCGTGGAGTCGAACAGCAGAAAGCTGTATTTGCTGGCGATCGCGGCCAGCGAGGCCATCACGATGATGTCTGCGAGGAAGATCGCCCAGCCGTTGATCCAGCCCAGCTGCGGTCCGAAGGCCCGGGTCACCCAGGCGAAGGTCGTGCCTGCGTCGGGGTCGGCGAGATTGAAGAACCGGTAGCCGACGGACACGAACAGGATCGGGATGAAGGAGACGATCATCACCGCCGGGGCGTGCGTGCCGACTCCGCCCACAGCGACGATGAACCCGAGGGTTGCGGCGATGCTGTAGGCGGGCGCCGTCGAGGCGATCGCGATGACCAGGTTGGAGGCATAGCCGAGCGCGTCGGCCTTCAGCCCCTTGTTCCCCGGTTCGGTGCCGTCCAGCGGGGCCGCGGGGGCACGGTTGACGGTCGAACTCTCCAAGGGTGGGGAAACATACGGCCCCGTCCCCCGAGACGCAAGGCGGATCTGCACGACACGGTACCCAGCGGTTTGTACCCCGTGTACAACGCGGGAGTCCGGCCGGCATGCTCAACGACGCTCACACCACGCCAGATGCGTGGTGTAGGGCGTCTCGAAGCGTTCAGCGCCGGCGGTCAGTGGGTCGTGATCGACGACCGCGAGCACCGCCCGGGCGACCTGATCGCGGCCTGCGACCGGCAGAGCGGCGATGTAGCTCGTGGACAGTGCGCGAGCCACGAGCGTGTCTCGGTCACCGGACACCGGGTTAGCGAACGTCTCCTCGGTCAGCGTGCCGAAACGCCCGGTGGCGGCCAGCTCCTGGGGCCATTTGCTCGTGCGCTGCTGGGGCGCGTCGTCGACGTGGGCGTGGATGATCTCCATCATCGCCGCCACCCAGTCCACGTGCTCATCCCAGGCGTTCCAGATCACGGCCAGGCGTCCTTCGGGCGCGAGCACGCGCTGGATCTCAGCGGCCGCGGCCGCGGTGTCGAACCAGTGAAAGGCCTGGGCGACGGTGACCGCGGCGACGGCTGCGTCGGGGAGGGGGATGTGCTCGGCTGTCCCCTCGAGCACGCGGGCGCCCCGGGTGGTGGCCTGAAGCTGCTCACGCATCCCGGTCACGGGCTCCACGGCGATCACCTGCGAGCCGGTCGCGGTCAGCTCGCGGGTCAGCTTGCCCGTTCCGGCGGCGAGGTCCAGCACGATCGTTCCGGGGCCGAGGGCAAGCGCGGCCGCCATGCGGTCCACGGCATCCGCGGGATAGCCCGGGCGTCCCCGCTCGTAATCCCCGCCCGCCCGTCCGAAGCCGGCCGAGGCCGCCCGATGGACACCACCCGTCACCGGATCTGGTGCTTGAGCGCCTTGTAGTCAGAGTCGACCATCATCTCGATCAGCGCTTCGAAGCTGACCTCGGGGGTCCAGCCCAGCTCGCGCTGTGCCTTGCCGGAATCGCCGATCAGGTGGTCGACCTCGGCGGGGCGAAGCATCGCCGAGTCGGTGCGCACGTGGTCCTGGATGGGAAGGCCGGCGTGGGCGAAGGCGACCTCGACGCAGTGGCGGACCGAGTGCGCGACTCCCGTGGCCACAACGTAGTCCGACGGCTCGTCGCGCTGGAGCATCAGCCACATCGCGCGTACGTAGTCCCCGGCAAAGCCCCAGTCACGCTCGGCGTCGAGGTTGCCGAGCCCGAGGTGATCGACGATTCCGAGCTTGATCGCGGCGGCGTGCCAGGTGATCTTGCGGGTCACGAACTCCAGCCCCCGGCGCGGGCTCTCGTGGTTGAAGAGGATCCCGCTGGTCGCGTGCAGGCCGTAGGACTCGCGGTAGTTGACGGTGATGAAGTGGCCGTAGGCCTTGGCAACGCCATAAGGCGAGCGCGGGTAAAAGGGCGTCAGCTCGGTCTGTGGAACCTCGCGCACCTTGCCGAACATCTCCGAAGAGGAGGCCTGGTAGAAGCGCGCCTCCGGGCAGACTTCGCGCATCGCCTCCAGCAGCCGGGTCACGCTGACGCCGGAAAACTCGGCGGTCAGGGTCGGCTGCACCCAGGAGGCGGCCACGTAGGACATCGCCGCCAGGTTGTAGATCTCGTCAGGACGGGCGGCGCGCAGCGCGTCGCTCATCGAGCGCGAGTCGAACAGGTCTCCCAGATGCAGGCTGACGCGGCTGCGGATGTGCTCGATGCGATCGAACTTCTCGGTCGAGGATCGCCGCACCATCCCGTGGACCTCGTAGCCGTTGTCGAGCAGCAGCTCGGCGAGGTAGGACCCGTCCTGGCCCGTGATCCCGGTGATGAAGGCGCGGCGCTGGCTCATCAAGTCTCCTTGGTACCGGAATCGACGCGCGCGTGCTCGGGGGCCTGACCGCGCAGCCAGGTCACGGTCTCGGCCAGCCCGGCCTGCAGACCGACCTGCGCCTCCCAGCCGAGCAGGTCGCGGGCCTTCTGAACCGACGGCCAGCGGCGGGTTACGTCGACGGCGAAGCTCGGCAGGTGCGCGAGCCTGAGCTTGGCGGGATCCTCGCCGCAGGCGGCCCAGATC
>JALYTU010000094.1 GCA_030854125.1 Actinomycetota bacterium
AAGCTCGGCGACGTGTTCGGCCGGCGGCGGATGGTGGTGATCGGCGTGATCGGCTTTGCGGTGGCGTCGGCGTGCTGCGGTTTCACGCCGAAGGGCGGCATCGCGGAGACGTGGATGGTCGTCTTCCGTGTGCTTCAGGGCGCGACCGCTGCGGTGATGTTCCCGGCCGCCGTCGGGATCGTGGTCGCGTCATTCCCGCTGCGTGAGCGCGGGGGGGCGATGGCGATCTTCTTTGGGATCTCCGGTGGATTGACCGCGATAGGCCCGATCGCCGGCGGCTACCTCACCCAGTGGACGTGGCGGTCGATCTTCTGGATCAACATCCCGGTCGCGATCATCGCGCTGATTCTGATCTGGAGATCCCGACCGGACAACCAGACCCGGCCGACCAAGCTTGACTACCGCGGGACGGTTCTGATTACCGGAGCGATGGGCCTCAGCGTCCTTGGGCTCGAGCAATCAAGCGTGTGGGGCTGGGCAAGCACAAAGACGTGGGGGTGCATCGCGGTTGGCGTGCTGTTGATGGTCGCGTTCATCGCGTGGGAGCTGCACACACCGGATCCGCTGCTGCGGTTGCAGATCTTCCGTGATCGCGGCTTCTCGGTGGAGAGCGTGGTGCTTGCGCTGATGTCGGTCGTGTTCATCCCGTTCTTCTTCTTCGCGAGCATCTACGCCCAGGTCTCGCTCGGGGAGAGCGCCAGCAACGCGGGGCTCTACATCATGTACTTCTTCCTCGGGTTCGTGATCGCCGCGCAGATCGGCGGGCGGATACTTGACAGGCGCGGTGCCCGTCCGGCGGTGGTGCTCGGCAGTGCGATCGGCGCGGTCGGCTTCTATCTGCTCGCCGGAAAGCTCACCGACCTGTCGCTCCACGATCAGCGGATCTACGTGATCCTGGCCGGCGCAGGCGTGGGCCTTATGCTCGGAACTGCCAGCACCGACGCGGTCAACCGGGCACCGAGCACCAGCTACAGCGAGGTCACCGGGATCACCCAGACGGCTCGCAATTTCGGGGCCAGCCTCGGGCTCGCGGTCCTCGGTGCGATCCTCCTCAGCCGCGACAGGATCAACGTCACCGGGGCCCTCACCAAGGCCGGCGTACCGAAAGCCGCGGCGGAGAAGGTGGCGGCATCGTTTAGCTCCGGGCCCGCGGGCGCCCATGCCGGCTCCGGTCACTCACGGTCGCTGGTACACGACGCGCAGCTCGCGTTCGCGCATTCCACCCAAACCGTGTTCTACGTCATGGCCGGGGTGATGGCCGCCAGCTTCGTCGTGTCGCTCCGCTGGCTTCCGCGCGGCCGGATCGAGATGCCAGAGGAGCCGCTGATCGTCGCCCCGCCTGCACGCGTCGATCCCGAAAGGGCATCGGCGTCCGAAGTGGTCGATGGCGCACCAACGTCCGTCACTGGTTGAAACGCCCCCGACAGCTCGCCAGGAGAACCAGCAGCTCGTTCCCGGCCATCCGTGCCTACCGGACCTGAGCGAGAACCCACCTCAAAACCCCATCGCGGCCGCTCCCGCGCGCATCCCTCTCCACTTCCAATTTATACCAGGCGAGGGGCTCTCATGAGGCCCTGAATCGTGGCGCATAATCGCCCACGTTGGAACAGAGAAGAGGACTGAAGTTGACCAAGTCAACTCCGAGGGAGGTGGGCGGATGGGCTGCTACGTGTTGGATTTCCGGGAGATCGACCAGACCCGGTTTGCGGTCGCGGGCGGTAAGGGCGCGCTCCTGGGGGAGCTCTCGCGGATCGAAGGCATCTGTGTGCCGGCTGGCTTTTGCGTAACGACGGACGCCTTCCAGCGGATCCTGACGCAGGCGCCGCTGATCGACGATCGGCGCGATCGGCTGTCGCGCCTGAAGCCGGATGACCGGGCGGCGATACGCGCGCTGAGCGCGGACATCCGCCGGGCCCTCGAAGGGATCGCCGTGCCTGAGGATCTGGCGGCGGCGATCACGCACTCGCTCGCCCGGCTCGGCGGGCAAGCTGCCTACGCGGTCCGATCGAGCGCGACGGCAGAGGACACGCCGACGGCCTCGTTTGCAGGCCAGCAGGACACGTACCTGAACGTCGTAGGGCCGATGGCGATCCTCCAACACGTCCGCCGGTGCTGGGCCTCGCTGTTCACCGAGCGGGCCGTGATCTATCGCCTGCGGAACCGCGTTGACCACGGGAAGGTCCAAATGGCTGTGGTTGTGCAGCAGATGGTCTTCTCGCAGGCGGCCGGCATTCTGTTCACGGCCGACCCCGTCACCTCGAACCGGAGAGTCGCTTCCGTGGAGGCCAGCTTCGGCCTCGGCGAGCCCCTGGTCTCAGGCGTGGTGAACGCGGACGTCTTCAAGGTCCGGGGCGGCGAGATCGTCACTACGGCGCTCGCCACCAAGCAGCTCGCCATCCACGCCCTGCCGGGCGGCGGTACGCAGGAACAGGCAGTCGACGCAGAGCGGCAGGAGCAGCCGGCGCTGACGGATGCTCAGGTCGTGCAGCTCGCGCAGCTCGGCCGGCGGATCGAAGCACACTTCGGCCGCCCCCAGGACGTCGAGTGGTGCCTGGTCGATGAGGGCTTCCAGATCGTCCAGAGCCGGCCGATCACCACGCTGTTCCCGATCCCGGAGGTCGAGGACCGAGCCAACCACGTCTACGTCTCGGTCGGTCATGCGCAGATGATGACTGACCCGATGAAGCCTCTGGGGCTCTCCGTGTGGCAGTTGACGGCCCTCCCGCCGATGCACGAGGCCGGCGGGAGGCTCTTCGTCGACGTCACCGAGCGCCTGGCGTCGCCGGCGAGCCGCGCCGGCCTTCTCGAGCTGCTGGGGAAGTCCGACCCGCTGATCCGGGACGCGCTGCAGGCCATCCTCGCACGCGGTGACTTCGTCCCGTCGCTCCCGGACGAGGATCCAGGGCGGGCGCCGGCTGCCGAGGCGTCGGCTGGCGGAGTGCCAGCCCCAATCGAGACCGATCCAGCCATCGTCACCGAGCTGATCGAGCGCAACCAGGCTTCCATCGCCACCTTGAAACGCGATATCGCGACGAAGTCCGGAGCGGCGCTGTTCGACTTCATTCTCGCGGACATCCAGGAGCTGAAGCGGATCCTGTTCGATCCGCGAAGCCATCAGGTGTTCATCACGGCGATGGAAGCGACGGGGTGGCTCAACGAGCACCTGCAGAAGTGGCTGGGCGAGAAGAACGCCGCCGACACACTCACGCAGTCCGTCGCCCGCAACGTCACGTCGGAGATGGGACTGGCGCTCCTGGATGTCGCGGACGTGATCCGCCCGCACCCCGACGTGGTGGCTTTCCTGCAACACGTCGAGGATGAGGCTTTCCTGGACGAGCTGGCCGAGCTCGCGGGCGGACGAGAAGCGCGCGACGCCATCCGGGCCTACCTCGACAAGTACGGCATGCGCTGCGTCGGCGAGATCGACATCACGAGGCCGCGCTGGAGCGAACGACCCACCACGCTCGTGCCCATGATCCTCGGCAACATCAAGAACTTCGAGCCGGGCGCTGGCGAGCGACGCTTCGAGCAACGGCGCCAGGAGGCGTGGACCAAGGAACAGGAGCTGCTGGGGCGCCTGCGGGCGTTGCCGGATGGAGAGCGCAAAGCCGCAGAGGCCAAGCGGATGATCGACCGCGTCCGGACGTTCATCGGGTACCGGGAGTACCCCAAGTACGGCATCGTCAGCCGCTACTTGGTCTACAAGCAAGCCTTGCTGAAAGACGCCGAGCGCCTCGTCCAGGCCCATGTCCTTTGTGAGACGGAGGACGTCTTTTACCTCACGTTCCAGGAGCTCCACGAGGTCGCGCGCACGAATCACGTGGATGACCAGCTCATCAGCCGGCGCAAGGACGCGTTCAGGTCCTACCAAGCGCTCACGCCGCCCCGGGTCCTCACGTCCGATGGCGAGGTCGTCGCCGGCACGTACCGGAGCGACGACCTGCCGGCCGGCGCGCTGATCGGCTTAGCGGTCTCCGGCGGGACCATCGAGGGGAGAGCCCGCGTCATCCGGGACATGGCGCAGGCCGATCTCGAAGCGGGCGACATCCTGGTCACCACCTACACCGACCCCAGCTGGACGCCCCTGTTCGTCACGATCAAAGGCCTGGTGACGGAGGTCGGGGGGTTGATGACCCATGGCGCGGTGATCGCACGGGAGTACGGCTTGCCGACCGTCGTGGGGGTGGAGCACGCTACTCAGCTGATCCACGACGGGCAGCAGATCCGCGTGGATGGAACCAACGGCTACGTCGAGATCCTGCCCTCACCGGGGTAGAGGCAGCGTGAGCATGGTCATCACGCTGATCGCCCTCGTGCTGCCCCTGGGTCTGGATACCTTCGCGGTCGCCGCGGCACTCGGGGTCTCGGGCCTTGATCGCAAACGACAGCTGCGGGTATCGCTGCTGATGGCGGGCTTTGAGGCGGGCATGCCGCTCATCGGGCTCGCGCTCGGAGCTCCCCTTGGCGATGCCATCGGCGCGGCCGCCGACTACATCGCGATCGGCGTTCTCCTCGCCTTCGGGCTCTCCAAGCTGGTCGCACGCGATCAGGACGAGGAGACCGTCGATAAGCTCCTCACCGCCACCGGGTGGAGCGCGATCCTGCTTGGCTTGAGCATCAGCCTCGACGAGCTCGCGATCGGCTTCACCCTTGGGCTCCTGCACCTACCGATCCTGCTTGTCATCGCCCTGATCGGCGCCCAGGCGTTCGTCCTCTCCCAGCTCGGCCTCCGGCTCGGCGCGCACCTCGGCGCTGAGCTCCGCGAAGGCGCCGAACGACTCGCCGGACTGGCGCTGAGCGGGCTCGCCGCCGGACTGCTGATCGAAAAGATCGCTTCCGGCTGACCCGAGTTCGCGACGAGCTTGACAAACACGTCGCGCGCTGCCTGGTCCGCACGGCGGACGTTGCGCTCACTGCAGGGTGAGCGCGAAGGCGCCGGCGACGATCGCCGTGCCGGCCGTCACCCAAGCGACGTAGTCGCCGGGATGGCCGCTGTGCAGCCCGCGAATCCAGCTCGCGGCCGCTCCAGCTCGGTGGGAAATGACGCTCGCCGAGCCGTGCGATCGGCGCGGCAGCACCAGAGCCTCCAGCCCGAGAAGCAGCGCCCCGATCGCCGAGCCGCCGGCCGACAGGTAATCGGCAAGGCTTGGCCCGCTCACCAGCACGGGGGGGAGCGCGGCCGGGGGCCGAGCATGGAGGACGGCGGCGATGTATCCCTGGCGATCGACGAACCGTGCCGCCGCGGCCTGCGCGACCCGCTCGACGCCGGGAACGACCCCGACCGCCAGCCCGGCGAGCAGCAGGATCGCCGCCGGCAGCCACAGCACCGCCGGGGTGCGGTCACTGCGACCCTCGGTCTCCTGGCTGGTCTCCTCGTCGGCTCGACCCTCGCCGGGTGGTCCGCTCGCCTCTCTGGGTCCCCAGCCGAGGAACACTCGCCCGCCGGCTCGGATCACCGCGCCGGCGGTGATGATCTCGGCCACAGTGAAGAGGACGGGCACCCACCAGTAGCCACGCGCGAGAGCCGCGTTCTCGATTGTCGCCTTGCCCAGAAAGGAGCCGAACGGTGGCAGCGCGGCCAGCGCCAGCGCGCCGACGAAGAATACGATCCCGGTGAACGGGAGGTTGCGCCCCAACCCGTGCAGGTGGCGCTCGTCCACCCGTGAGCGTCGGTGTTGAATGATCCCGACACAGATAAACAGCGACGCCTTGACGAGGCCGTCGGCGACCACGTAGATCGCGGTACCGGCCAGTCCGCCGGAATTAAGCAGGGCGATCCCGACCAGGAACAAACCCACGTAGCTGATCGTGGCGAACGCGAGCATGCGCTTGATGTGGCGCTGCAGGAAGCACATGGTCGCACCGAGCAGCGCAGTGACCGCTCCCGCCGTGAGCAGGATCGTGCGCAGCGTTCCCTGGTGGGGTCCGAGCGCGCCGGCGTAGACGACCCAGTAGATGCGCGCGACCGCGTAGAGACCCAGTTCGCTCATCACCCCGGCGAACAGGATGCACACCGGCGTGGGGGCGCTGGCGTAGGCGTCGGCGAGCCAAAAATGGAACGGCACCACCGCCGCCTTGACGAAGAACCCGGACACGATCAGCCCAAACGAGACGAGCACCAGACCGTCCGCGCGATGGCCGTTGAGCATCGCGCCGATCTGGGCGAGGTTGAGCGCCCCCGTGCGTCCGTAGAGCAGGGCGATCCCGATCAGGACCAGAAAGCCGCCGATCGCGTTGGTGATGGCGAAGTTCAGCGCCCCTTGGAGAGGCGCCCCCTCGTCGGGACGATGGCAGGTCAGGGCGATCCCGGCGATCGACATCAACTCGAAGAACACGAACAGGTTGAAGATGTCCCCGCTCAGGCTGAACCCCATCATCGCCGCCATGAACACCAGCAGCAGCGCCGGGAACACGTGCCCGACGGATTCGAAGTGTCGCCAGGAGAAGACAAGCGCGGCGATCGTCAGCAGGCCGACGAACATGGCCAGCCCGGCACCAAGGGGATCGATCGTGAACGAGATCCCGATCGCAACTCCATGGCGGGGTTGCCAGCCGCCGAACCAGGCCACCGCATCGCCGTGACGGATCGCCAGGACAAGGTCGATCGCGCACAGGGCGGTGGCAGCGATGGCGGTGCCGAGCGCGATCGCCTCGGCCAGGCGCCGCCGGCGCAGGGATTGGGTGGCCCCGAGCAGCCCCGCGGCCAGGAACGGCACCGCAACGGGCAGCGCCGGGAAGACGGTGGGGATCATCCCGTCAGCGAGACGATCTCGTCGGGATCCACGGTGCCGAAACGCTTGTAGGCCTGAAGCGAGAGTGCGAGCAGCAGCGCGGTCACCGTCGCCTCGACCACCACGTCGGTCAGCGTCAACGATTGGACCACCGGGTCGACCACCGGCGCCGAGAGCGGGATGTCGGCGAACACGGGCGCCTTGGCCCCGGTCCGGTAGCCGATCGCCAGGAGCAACACGTACGTGGACGCCTGGACGACCGACAGGCACAGGATCAGATGCACCAGATTGCGGCTTGAGACGACCCCGTAAAGGCCGATCAGCAGCAGCCAGGCGGCGACCGCGTAGGCGAGGAAGCTCACCGCGGCCGTCGAGTCAGGTGCCGCTGATCCATGAACTCGGCGAACACGAGCGTGAACGCACCCGCGACCTCGAGCCCGACGACCGCACTGAGCAGCGCGATCGTCCCCCCCGACAGGAGGTTGCCGATTGATCCCTGCGTAATGAAGTTGAGCAGGAACCGGGCGCCGGCGATCAGCCCGCCCACACCGATTGCCGCGTAGCCGGCGGCGCCGAGCCCTTCGGCCAGTTCGACCACCGGGATCGGACGCAGGCGGGTCATCGCGCCGTAGCGACCGGCCACGTAGACGAGAATCAGCGCCGCAGCGAGGATCACGCCACCTTGAAAGCCGCCCCCGGGGGTCAGCTGGCCCTGGCTGGCGAAGTAGATTCCGAGCACCAGGACCGGACCCACCAGCGCCAGACCAAGCACCCGCAACGCCGCGCTGGTCTGCCGGACGCGACCGGTCGCGGACTCGGATGGGTCGTCTCGGTCGCGGTCATCGTCCTGACGCTCGTCGCGCATCCGGCGCAGTACGATCACCAGGCCGATTGCCGAAGCGAAGAGGATGAACTCCTCGCCCATCGTGTCCACCCCGCGATAGTCGTAGGTGATGCTGTTGACGATGTCAGTCGCCTGGCGCTCGGGCACCGCGACGCGGGCGAGCAGGAGCCCGTAGCGACCGTGGAAATGACCCACGCCCGGCAGCCCGGCCATTCCGTGGACGAGTAGTACCGCCACGCCGGCCGCCGCGACGAGGAACAGCCTGCGGCGGCTCCGGTGGCTCACTGCTCGATCTCGGGCTGGTCATCGCGATGCTCGCGCAGCTTGGCGAGCGTCAGC
>JALYTU010000095.1 GCA_030854125.1 Actinomycetota bacterium
GTGCCGGAGCATGCGCGCGATATCCGGGTCCGCCCACGTCCAGTCAAGATGACTCATGTAGTTCAGAACCACACACAGCTCCCGCTCGCCGCATCCAAATGCTTGGAAGGCAACGCTGCGCCGGTCGACCGTCACGTACTGCGTCCGAGGCCCCACACGCCAATGGGTCACGATCGAGCGGCTCGGCGTCCGGTGTGCCGGGGGACGCGGACGAGCGCATCTGCATCTGAGGCGCCGACAAACTCACCAGCGCAACGGCGACTCCTCGATCACACCGACAGTGGCTTCCGGCGACCGGATTGCATGCCATGCAGAAGCCGAGGAGAGTCTGCCACCGTGGCGACAAACCCGCCCCGGTCTAGCCGCGTTGCTGGGCGATCCATGGGCCAACGCCGCTGATCCGCTCGACCGTGTAGCGGGCGATGTAGCCGGGCCCCTTCGCTCCCGGGAACTCGGAGTCGGACGAGAGGTAGACCTTGGCCAGGCGGTTGAGGAGATCCCAGGCGCCGTCGCTGAGCTCGACGGTGGCCCTGGCACGAAGCACCGCGTAAGGGTTCAGGAACGCATCGCGGTCGCGGGGGCCGTCGAACGAGAGCACGACCCGCGGGTCGCGCTCAATGTTCCGCAGCTTTCGGTGATGACTCATATGGCCGCTGACCACATCATCGCCGTCCAAGCCGATCCAGATGACCGTGACCTGCGGGCTACCGTCGGGGTTGATCGTGCTGAGATGGGCCATCGGCCCGGATTCGATCAGTCGTCGTAGTTCGTCTGGTAGTGCGCTCATGTGTAGAGGGGTGACGGGGTCTGAACGTGCCGCAGCACGCTGGTGAAGTCTACGGCGCAGCTGCATTTCGGCCGCTGACGCCGGCGCGCCGGAGCCCCGCCGCTGACCACCGGCTAGATTCGGCGCCACGGAGCCTCCAGCGAAGGCGCCACGTTGGCGAAGGGCACATCTCCGGCGGCGCTTATCGTATGGCGCCTAGGGACCGCGAGAATGGGGAAAGCTTTGGTGAGTTCGTCGAATTCGTCGGGTCCGCGTGCCGCCACGCCTGACATCCGGCGCTCGCCGCTGCCGGACGCGGAACCCGGGCCGGTCCCCGGCACCGGGCTGTGCCTCTCAGGTGGCGGCTACCGAGCGATGCTGTTCCACGTCGGAAGCCTCACGCGGATCAACGAGGCCGGCCTACTGACCAAGCTCGACCGCATCTCCAGCGTGTCCGGTGGCTCGATCACCGCCGGCGTGCTGGCCATGAACTGGAACAAGCTCGCGTTTAACAACGCCGGCGTCGCCACCAACTTCGACGACCTGTTCGTTGACCCTCTTCGCGCGTTCGCCCGCAAGACGATCGACGTCTCGTCCGTCCTCATCGGTGCGCTTACTCCCGGCACGACGATCAGCGATCAGATCGCGCGCCGCTACCGGCGGCTGTTCGGCCGCCACACCCTCGCGGACCTTCCCGCACGCCCTGAGTTCGTCTTTGACGCCACGAGCCTGCAATCCGGCGACCTGTGGCGCTTCTCGACTCAGACCGAGGGCGACTGGCGGGTCGGCAGCCAGCACGCGCCACGGACCGAGCTTGCTCGCGTCGTCGCCGCGTCCTCCGCCTTTCCACCGATCCTCTCTCCCGCTCGCCTGTCGTTCCCCGACGGCGCCCTGACGGGCGGCTCGGACAGCGACATCAACCGCGCCCCGTTTACGACGAAGGTCGTTCTCTCTGACGGCGGCGTCTATGACAACCTCGGCCTGGAGGCGGTCTGGACGCGCTACGAGCAGGTCTTGATTAGCGACGCCGGCGGCCATATGGGCAACGTCGCCCGCCCGCACGTCTTCTGGCCCCTGCAAGTCCTGCGCGTCCTATCGGTCATCGACAACCAGGTCCGCGACCTCCGCAAGAGCCAGGCCGTCCAGTCGTTCATCGACGGGCGGCGCACCGGAACCTACTTCGGGATCCGCAGCCACGTCCGGGACTTCAAGCTCCCGGACCCGATCATCGACCCCTCAGACGCGACCGTCAAGCAACTAGCGGGCGTTCCAACGCGACTCGCCGCCATCCCCGATCAGCTCCAGGAGCGGCTAATCAACTGGGGTTACGGAATCTGCGACACGGCCCTTCGCGCACATGTGGAGCAGACCTTGATGCCCGGAACGTTGCCCTATCCAAGCGCTGTCTTTGACCCGCCACCAGGGTGAGCCGCGGCTCGGGCGTGAGCCCACGACGCCTGTGCGGGACGTCAACCGCGTTGTTTGAGCTCACCTGATTCATTTGAGTCAGATCCCGTTCCCTGCCGCCACCTGTCGGCGGTGGGGGTTGCCACGCGCGGCGCCGCGGGCCAGCCACGGACGGTGGAGCTCCACGCCTTGCTGCCGGGTCTGCAACGGGGAGGTCACTGAAACCAAGCCGCTTCAACGCGCACCAGCGGTCGCGGTCGCTGGTGGTCTGAGATTCCGCGTTGAGACGACCGATCACGCTCACCCCGACAACGTCAGCGAGAAAATCCACGCGGCGCCTTCGCCCGAGTTGCCAATGCTCGTGTCACAGCGCTTGACGCAGTCGTCTTGGGGGGCGCCGATCAGGAGCGACGAGCCGGACCCGGACATCGCCACGGCAGCCCCGAACTGACCGCCCAGTCGCCCGAGCTCGCCAGTGCCATTGGCGCCCGTGCAGGGGGCGGTGGTGCAATCGACGACAAGTTTCGGGGTCAGCTGGGTCCAGTCGCCGTTGCGCTCACCGAACAGCCATGCCGCGCCGGTCGACGTGGCGCCGTGGCACCCGGTGCAGCTCAGGTCGTACGGCGCGCCGATCAACGCGGTGGTGCCGTCGGCGGTGAGCGCGACGCTCGTGCCGAACTGGGCGCCGCTGTCGCTCGAGTCGATCTGGCCGGTGCCGCTCTGCCCTGTGCATCGGGTCGTGCAGCCCCCGACGAACGCGCCCCCGCCCTGGCTCCACTCGCCCGCGGAGCGCGTGAACAGGAACGCGTCGCCCGAGAGATGTGCGTCGCGTGGCGCCCCGATAAGTGCGGTGCTGCCGTCGCTGGACAATGCCACGGCCGATCCGAACGCCCCGTCGGCGATCTCGCCCGCCCCGTCTGGGCCCCCGCAGCCGCTCGTGCAGCTGGCGCTCAGCGGCGGGCCCTGCTGACTCCAGCCCGCGCCCGTGCGGGTGAAGACCCACGCCGCGCCGGCGCCGTCGACTCCGTTGGAGTTGTCGTTGCCGTGTCCGATCAGCGCCGTGTTCCCATCGGCGCTGAGGGCGACGGCGGAGCCGAAATCGTAGGCGTTATCGGCGCTGGCGCGTTGGCCCGTCCCGTTGGGCCCGGTGCAGGTGCGCGTCGCCGACGGCCGGCAATTGCCGACCAGCTTTGCCTGCTGACGCCAGCTGCCGAATTGATGGGTGAACACCCACACGCCGCCCGGGCCGCCCGGGGCGCCAATCAGCGCGGTGTTGCCGCTTGCCGACAGCGCCACGCTCGCGCCGAAGCCATAACCGCTCAGGCCGGTCCCGTTTGGCCCGATGCACGTCCGCCGGTCCGGGTGGCAGAAGCCGATCAGGCGCGGCCCCTGCTGGCTCCAGCGACCGTGCGAGCGCGTAAACACCCAAGCCCCGCCACGCTCGCCGTTACCCGGGGCGCCGATCAGCGCTGTGTCGCCGCTGGCCGACAGGGCGACCGCGCCGCCGAACTCAAATGTGTTGCCGTCCGCGCCGGTGCCCTTCGGGCCCCCGCAGGCCTGTCGGCAATCGACCACGAGTCGCTGACCCTGCTGCCGCCACGAGCCGCCGTGCTTCACGAACACCCACGCGGCGCCGTTCCCGACGCGTGCCTGTGGCGTGCCAACGAGCGCGGTCGTGCCGTCCGCGGAGACCGCGACAGCCTGACCGAACGCGCCGGGGGTCGCCTCGCCAACGCCGCGCGGTCCCCCACAGGCGCTGTGGCAGTCGCCAATCAGCTTGCTCAGCTTGGCGACCGTGGTCGCTCCCGCCACCGGGACGACGATGAGCGCCAGTGCGAACACGACGGACAGGGCAATCCGGCGCATGCTGGCACCGTAGGGGACATCGACGTCGCTGCTGCAATGTGGCGATCCCGCTCGGAGCAAGGCCACGAGCTCACCACCACGAAATGGACCGTGGGGAGATGAAGTCAGCCTGCGGGGGGAGCGAGCGACGGCCCACACCAATGTCAACGGTTCCATCGCGGACGACAAACCTGACCAGTGCCACGGTTGCTGATGCATCCGACTTCCGCTATTCCTTCTCGCGCCATACCCCCACCGCTAGTCTGCCGACACCGCCTATCAGAACCAGGATCGTAGGACTCTGGGAGTAACGAACCATCCAGATCGAAGGAGGACGTGTCATGAGAATGTCGCTCGTTTTGAATGTCATCGGCGCTGGCGTCGCGATGGCTGTGCTCGCCGGGTCGGCTGGAGCCGCGAAGACGAAGACGTTTCACTTCACCGAAACGACCACGGGAGCACAGATCTCCGCGACCGAGGCAGTGTTCAAGATCCATGACTCGCGCGTGGGCGACGGAGCGGGAATCCAGATCGTCAAGCTCAACGGGTTGGCCGGAACTGACCAGGACACCACCTACTACCGCGGTGCCAGTGCGAAGTCCCACGGATCGTTCCTGATCGGAACGCCCGACGCGAACGGAATCGCCAAGCTCACCGGCAAAGGCCAGGACACGGGCGGTACCGGCAAGCTCAACGGCTTTACGTCCAAGTACACCTACACAGGAACGTTCAACACCAAAACGTTGGTCTTCCAGGTCGTCATCAAAGGCGTTGGCTCCACGACGTAGAGTCGGGGCAACCATCCGCCCCCCGACGAGGCCTTTGTCGACGCTGCGATCGCTCGAAACGAGCATTCATCGTCAGGCGAGTCCGAGCTTGAGGGTCGGGTCCGCCTGCTGGACGGCGAGCACCGCGGCGCCGAACGCGGTGACGATCAACCCGTGGACCTGCTCGCGGGAGAGGTCGTCGTGCTGGGTCCAGTCCAGCAGGGTGCCATCGACGTAGCCCAACCAGCCGTTGAGCGCGTTGCGCAGCAGCGGCGCCGGTGATCCGCCTCCGGTGAGATGCTCGAGGATCTGGCTGAGCGTCTCGGTTCGGAACGCTTCCAGAAACCGCCCCGCCTCGGGCAGCGTGGCAGCGCTCTGCATCAACTTCGTCCAGGCCTGCGAATTGGCCTGGATCCAACCCAGGTACGCATCGAGACTGCGGTTGAGCTGCTCAAGCGGGGTGCCCTCTCCGTCCGGCGTGATCAACGCCTGCAGCTCCCCGGCGTATTGGGCGGCCGCGGCCTTGAACAGCTCGGTCTTGCTCGGGAAGTAGTGGTAGAGCAACGCCTTGGAGATACCGGCAAGCTGAGCGATCTCCCGCATGGTGATCTCCTCGAACGCGTTCTCGGTGAAGAGACGGCCGGCGGCCAGGAGGACCTGGCGGCGGCGTTCGTCGACGCTGAGGCGGGTGTAGGCAGGCTCGGCCACGCTGCACAAGACTAAGGGCTCCAAACAAACCAGCTGACGGTCAGGCTTGCCGGTGTAACCAAAAGTCACACTTTGGGTTACGGTCTCTGCATGTCCACCACCCTCCACGGAAGCTCCCGTGCCAGCGCCCGCCGCGACCGCCGGACCGCGCGCGAGCAAGCGATCATCGCTGCCACCCGCACCCTGTTTGACGAGCGTGGCCTGCGCGATGCCCGGGTCGAGGACATCGCTCGGGCGGCGGGACTGAACAAGGCCCTCATCTACCGGGCGTTCGCCTCCAAGGACGAGATCTTCGTGCTCGCCGCCAAGAGCTATCTCGATGAGCTTCACGCCCTTACCGACGCACTGTCGTGGACCGACGATCCGACCGAGCGCCTGCGCCGGCAGCTGACGGTGTTCGCGGACTTCTGCATCGCCTACCCGGCGTTTCTGGACTGCGGCCTGGCTCTGCTACGGCGCCCGGCGACCGAACTGCGCGACACGCTGTCCGACGCAGCCTGGTTCCGGATCTCCCGCTCCGTGGGACGCTGCGTCGGGGCTGTGCAGCGTACGCTGCAGGATGAGGTCGAGCAGGGACTTCTCGTGGTTGATGACCCGGGCTTTCTCGCCGCTCGCCTGCTGACCCAGATGATGGGCTCGATGCATCTGGCGCGCAGCGGCGTCGCGCTCAGCCAGACCACATCCGGGGCGGTCACCGCCGTCGCCCTCGACCTCGAGCAGGTCCGGGACGCCTGTGTCCGCGACGCGCTCGCCGTCGTTGAGCACTCGCCGAAGGTCTCGTCATGACCGCCAGCCGCAGCCGCGCCCTGACTGTGCACGGGCACTCGATCAGCTATGTCGAGGAGGGTTCAGGCCCGGTGCTGTTGCTGATCCACGGCATGGCCGGCTCACTGGAGACTTGGCGGTCGGTGATCGACCCGCTGACTGGCAACGCGACGGTGGTCGCACCCGACCTCCCCGGACACGGAGCGTCGAGCCCCGGCGGCGGTGACTACTCGCTTGGCTCGCTGGCGGCCGGCCTGCGCGACCTGTTGGTAATGCTCGGTCACGAGCGCGCGACGCTGGTCGGGCACTCCCTCGGAGGCGGCATCGCCATGCAGTTCTCCTACCAGTTCCCCGAGATGACCGAACGCCTGGTGCTCGTCTCCAGCGGCGGCCTGGGGCTCGAGGTCAGCCCGGTCCTCCGCGCCGCCTCGCTGCCCGGAGCGAGCCTGTTCCTGTCGCTGACCGCCGAGGCGGCCCGGGTGGCGTCCGGGTTCGCGGGACGGTTGCTGGGTGTCGCCGGGCGGGCGTCGAGCCCGGGCGTAGACGAGCTCGTGCGCAGCTACGCCTCGCTGGCCGACGCCGACCGGCGCGCGGCGTTTCTGGCCACGGTGCGCAGCGTCGTGGGCATCAACGGCCAGACGGTGCATGCCGGCGATCGGCTCTACCTCGCCCAGGACCTTCCCGTGCAGTTGATCTGGGGGGCCGACGATCCGATCATTCCCGTCTCGCATGCCCAGGCCGCGCACGAGCTGCTGCCCGACAGTCGGCTCGATGTGTTCCCCGGCGTCCACCACTTCCCCCACGTCGAGGCGCCGGATCGCTTCGTGACCGCGCTGGAGGAGTTCTGCGCGAGCACCGAGGCGGGTGTGTTCGATGCCGAGCACTGGCGTGCCCGTATGCGGGTCATCGACGCCCGGGACTGAGCGAGCGCCCAGGGCCCTACGGACGCGAGGCTCGCAGGGCCAGCACGCGCGCGGCGGCGGCGCGCGCTGCCGATCGATTGATGGCACCGTGCGCGATCGCTGCAGCGATCGCGTCGCGAGCCGCGACGCCGAGCGCCGGCGAATTCGTGCTCGGATCGGTGGCGGCACAGAGGATCAGATCGGCGCCCGCGCCGGCGGCGAGAACCGCCCGCGAGCCCGTCCCGCCGAAGCCGGCCAGCGCCCCCGCCTCGATCCCGTCGGTGATCGTCACCCCGTTGAAGTGCAGTCGTCCTCGCAGCTCGCCGCCGACGATCGCCACCGACAGCCCGGCCGGCCGGCGCGCATCCAGCGCCGGATAGCGCGCCCACGAGACCATCACCAACTTCACCCCGGCGGCGATCGCGGAACGGTACGGCAGCTCGTCGCTCGCGCGCAGGGTCGCCGCGGGCGTGGTCAGGGTCACCGGGCGCAGATCGGTGTTCTGAGCCGTGGCCGCGCTCCCCAGGCCCGGAAAATGCTTCGCGGTCGCCGCCACGCCTGTGCGCTGCTGGGCGTCGATGAAGCGCGCGCCAAGGCCGGCGACCAACGACGGGTATGAGGAGTAGGAGCGGGCGTACTGATCGATGAAGTCTCCCGCCCGGCGGTAGACGTCCAGCACCGGTGCCAGGTTGATGTTGACGCCGGCCGCCCGCAGCGTCTGTCCGGCCGCCGTCCCCGCCGCGCTCGCC
>JALYTU010000709.1 GCA_030854125.1 Actinomycetota bacterium
GGTCAGGGCTGCGGGGGCAAGAAGCCCGATCGCCGCTGCCGGTTCGCTCGTCCCGCCGTCGCCTGACGCTGTCGCGCCGTCAGCGGCAGCGGTCAGAGCCCCGGTCGCCCAGCCCGCGGCGAACACCTCCCGGCGCCGGGCGTCCAGGACGGCGAGCACGACATCGAAGCCGTCCCCGGCGACATCGGCGCCGAGGGCGAGCGAGGCAAGCGACGAGACCCCGGTAACGGGCAGATCACGGGCCTGTCCGAGCGCGAGGGCAGTGGCGATGCCGATCCGCAGGCCGGTGAACGTGCCCGGCCCAGTGCCGACCGCGATCGTGTCCACGGCGCTCCATCCGCCCCCTGTCGCCAGCAGCTCCTCGATCAGCGCCATCAGTCGGGTTGTGTGCGCCGGCCGCTGGCCAGGGTCGGGATCGTCACGCGCGAGGAGCGCCTCGCCGGCCGCATCCACGAGCGCGACCGTCGTCGCCCGGGTCGCGGTGTCGAAGGCGAGCACGCCCATCAGGGCATCGTCGCCTCGGCGTCGACACCGGGGCGCACGCCGGAAGCGATCGCGATCGCGCGGCGATCCTGGCCACCGTGCTCCATTCGCACCCGCACGGCGGGGCGGGCGAAGGCCGCGAGCACGTGCTCGACGCCGTCGGGAGGCCACTCCACGAAGGCGATCGTGTCGCGCCCGAGGTAGTCCGAGAGCAGGTCAGGATCCTCGGTGGAGAGATCGCGGATCCGGTACAGGTCCAGGTGCGCGACCGCCACCGGGCCGGCGGGATAGCGCTGGCCGATCGTGAACGTCGGGCTGGTCACCGCGCCGGTGACTCCGAGCGCGCGGGCCGCACCGCGGACCAGCGTCGTCTTTCCCGCCCCGAGCTCTCCCTCGATCAGCACGATGTCCCCGGCCTTAAGGTCAGCCGCAAGCTGGGCTCCGATCGCCTCGGTCTCGGCGGCACTCTGAGACGAGAAGGTCCCCTGCACAGGGCCAACTCTAGAACGGCACTGACGGGGGGGTTCGCTACCGTGACTGACGTCATGACCGTTCCCGAGACCGAGCCGGCCCCGGGTCGTACAGCCGCTCTGCTGAAGCGGATCTCTCGCGATCGAGAGGGCGTCCCCACCTCGATGGCGGAGCTGCGCGGCTCCGAGACCGCGAAGGCCGCCGGCCTGGCCGCGGCGATGATCGCCAACAACGTGATCGCGCTGGCCTCGACCGTCGTGTTCGCGCGCCTGCTCAGCGACTACGGCTCGCTGGCGGCGCTGATCAGCTACTTCTTGATCCTGTCCGTGGTCGGGCAGGCGCTACAGGTCGCGACCGCCCGCGAGGGCGTTCTCGGCCACCTCGGGGTCGGCGCGGCACTGACCGCGACGATCGGGCGGTGGACCAAGATCCTGCTCGGTGTCACGGTCGGAGTCGCGGTCATCTCGGTCCTGCTCCGCGCTCCGATTGCCTCAGCGGTCGGCGTCCGCAACGATCAGTGGGCGGCCGCCGTCGGCCTCCCCGCCGCGGTGCTGTGGCTGGAGCTGTCGATCCTGCGCGGCGCGCTACAGGGTGTCGGCGACTACAAGGGTGTCGGGTTGAGCCTGATCGGCGAACAGGCGGCGCGCCTGGTGACCGGAACGGTCCTCGCCGCGGCCGGCCTCGGCGTGACCGGCGCGTACCTCGGAACGCCGCTCTCCTTCCTGGTCATCGGCGTGTACTGCGCCCGGCGCCTGAAGCAGGCCAAGGAGTCCGAGGCGGCCCCCCTGGGTATCGTCACCAGGGCCCCGGCTGCGCTCAGCCTGTGGTCGCACGTCAAGCGTGCCTGGGCCCCGATCGCCGGCCTGATCGTGATCGCGGTCCTGCAGAACATCGACATCATCTCCGCCAAGCACCGCTTCTCGCGCGAGCTGGCCAGCTCCTACAGCGCCACCGCGGTGGCCGCTAAGGTGCTCGTGTGGGTGGCGATCGGGGCCGGCTTCTACCTCGTGCCCGAGGTGTCGCGGCGCCAGTCCGAGGGTCTGCCGACCCGGCCGATCCTGTTCCGTGCGCTGGCCATCGTGCTTGTCTGCGCGATCCCGGTGCTACTGATCTTCGCCGTCGAACCGCACCTGCTGCTCAAGCTCGCGTTCGGCGCCAAGCGCGCCACCGCCTCCGATTCCCTGCTCCCGCTGGGCGCCGCGTTCACGGTTCTGGCGGGGACCTACCTGGCCATCCAGTACATGCTCGCTCTGCGCCACACGTGGTTTCTGATCATCGTCGGGGCGGTCGCCGTCGCCGAGCCGATCCTGCTGCTCAACGCACCGCGCCGGGCGGCGGGCTTTGCGGCCGTCGTGCTGGCCATTCAGGTGCTCGGCGCGGCGCTCGCCTTCGCGCTGGCGCTGCGTGGCGGGCGCAGCGC
>JALYTU010000710.1 GCA_030854125.1 Actinomycetota bacterium
GGCGGTGACGGCGCCGCCGGACGCCGGTGCTCAGGCCCTGAGCGCGGCGGTGGAGCCGGCCGAGCCCGTGGGGAATCGGGACGACGCCCGGGGTGAGCGTGCTCGCGCGCCCGTTGCCGGGGGTCAGTGCGCGGCTGGTGTCACGCGACGCGAGGATCAACATCTGATTGACGTGTGCGCGCCACAGCTGCCAGTCATGGCCGCCGCGATACAGGGCGTAGCTGACCTGCGCGCCCTGCGCCGCGAGCGCTCGGGCCATCGGAATCGTCTGCAGGCTGAGGTTGTCATCGCGTCCGGTGAACAGGAAGGCGCGCAGCGGATCGACGGCCAGCCGGGCGGTGAGGTTGCCGACATCGCGCAGCGGGCTGTTGTCGGCCAGCACTCCGGGGCTCGCGTGGGCGAACACCCCGGTGCGGTGCTGCAGGAAATAGCCCGACCAGGATTGGAGGTTGCCGAACACGTCGAGGTGGTGCAGGGCGATGTTGACCGCTCCGTAGCCGCCGGCCGAGAAGCCGGCGATGACACGCTGGGCGCGCCCGGGTAGGGTCAGCAAGCGGTGGTCGACGTCATGGACGACATCGATCACCCCGTTCTCGAACGCGCCCGCGGGCGTGTTGGCCCACTCCGAGTCCGAGAACAGGCTGCCGTGAATCTCCCCATTGGGAAAGACGAGGATCATCGGCGCCATCCGGTGCTCCCGGATGAGGTTGTCCATCCGGATCCCGATGCTGACGATGGCCAGATACACGCTGGGCTGGCCGGGGCTTCCGTGCAGGAGGTAGTCCACCGGGTAGCGGTGTCCGGATCCGTATCCGGGCGGCAGATAGGCGAGGTAGTCGGTCATCCGTTTCAGCGCCGGCGAGTAGAACGCGATCCGTCGGAGCATGCCGCGACGGGCACCGTGGACGAGCGCGACCGGACTGAAGCCGCGATGCACGTAGTAGGACTGCCAGTAGCTGTAGGCCCCCGCCAGACCGCTGATGCCAAGGCCCAGTCCGAGCACCGCGGCCACGGTGACCGCGATCCGGCGCCGGCCCCGGGATCTCATCCGGCGCGTCCTGCGTGGACAGAGTGTTCGATTGCCCGGGCGCGCAGGCGCAGCGACAGCCCGATCCGGGGGCGTCGAGGCTCGGGCAGATAGCCCTCGACCTGGAGGACCCGGAGGATCGCCTTGGGCAACGAGCCCCGGGTCTCATAGACGAGGTAGCGGGGCCGCCATTCGGGCGAGAACTTCTCGTTGAAGCGGATCAGGCGTTCCATCTGAAAGCGTCGTCCCAGCGGCGCCATCACGGCTTGGGTGAGCAGCCGGGCGACCGGATTGGTCAGCGGACGCCCGCGGACGAGGTGTGCGAGACCTGCGTAGTTGAGGCTGACCTCGGCAACGCCGTGCTCCTGAGCGGCCTGCAGCGCGGCGGCGACCAGCGCCTCGTTGAGCCCGTTGGGCGTTTCGCCCACCCGTCGCATCGTGTCCAGGGAGAGCTTGCCGGCATGCTCGGCAAACCGCATCACGGCACCGAGCGCGCCCTCGGGGGAGCGGGCCACGGCGTAGAGATCGTCGGGCCGGATCTCGGATGCGTAGCGGCCCATGCCCATCGCGAAGCCGTGCAGGTGGCGCTGGCGCGCCCGCCAGCTCAGCTCCAGGGCAGTCAGTTCGGCTTCCAGCGCGGGCCCGACGTCACGGCCCTCGTGGACGCTGATCTCCCAGCCGCGGCGGGCCGTACGATGCACCGACTGGCGCAGCTTTCGCACCGCGCGTCCTTCGAGCGTGAACCGGGCGGGATCGACGAACGCCTCCTCGCCGACGCAGATCACGTGCAAGCCGAGCGCCCGATAGGCATCGAGGTGTCGCTCGGAGGCGCCCCACAGCGCGACCCGCCAGCCGCGGCGCCGAGCCTCGTCCATGAAGCCCGCCAGGACCTCTGACGCACGCTCGCCGGGCGCCACCGGGTCCGAGGAGACGATCGCCGTGCCGCGCACGACCCGGTAGGACAGGACGCCGCCGGCCCCGAGATGCAGGGCCTTGTCGGGGCGCACGATGAACGGCGACAGTGAGTCGGTGCCGTGGCAGTCGATGATCGCCCGAGCGAGGCGGTACTCGGAGTCGATGTGACGGTTGGCGGCCGGGGCTGGACGCAGCAGCGAGCGCAGCGCCAGCGCGGACGTGATCGCCGCCCCCGCGATCAGCGTCTCGATGACGGTCAGCCAGCCGCCGCTGAGCCGGACGTCCTCAACCGGGTCACGAACGCTGCGGGTGACCGAATGGTGCAGCGCGCGCGCGAACTCGCGGCCGGCGTGGGCAGGCACGAGCGGCGCCAGCCGCAAGGTCAGGTAGGCCAGACCCCAGGTCGCGACCGCGGCGCACACCACCGCCAG
>JALYTU010000096.1 GCA_030854125.1 Actinomycetota bacterium
CTCGGTATCGGTGAGGACGACCGCCTCGATGCGGACGAGGTCGTCGCGCGCCTGGGTGATCTCCTGAACCTCGACCTCGACCGAATGGGGCACCTCCTCCCGCGTGCGCGAGAGGATCTGCTCGCGCACGAGCTCAGCCAGCACCACCGTCTCTGACTGGTCTGAGTGCTCGGTCGCCGCGAAGTAGAACGGCCCCGCCGGCAGCTGTGCGGTGAGGTGCGCGACGAGCACGTCGACGCCGGCACCGGTCCGCGCCGAGACGGGGAAGATCTCCTGGGCGAGCTGCAGCGCGGCCGCGTCCTGGAGGGTCGCCGCCGTCCGACCCTGGGGCGCACGGTCGACCTTGTTGACGGCGATCGTCACCGGACAGCGCCCGGTGGCGCCGCGCAGCAGTTCGGCGATGAAGCGGTCCCCGGGGCCGATGCCCTGCTGCGCGTTGACCACGAACAGGCAGCCGTCGGCATCCGCGAGCTCGCGCTCGACCCGGTGCTGCATGCGTTCGGTCAGCGCGTCGCGCGGCCGCTGAACGCCCGGCAGGTCGACGAGCACCAGCTGCCAGTCAGGACCGCTGGCCACGCCGCGGATCGCCCGGCGCGTGGTCTGGGGCTTGTCGGAGACGATCGCCACCTTGGTCCCCACGATCGCGTTGGTCAGCGTCGACTTGCCGACGTTGGGCCGTCCGGCAAAGGCGACGAAACCCGACCGGGTCGCGGGCGCGCTGACGCCCCGCGGTCCGGCCGGCGCGGCCATCAGCGAACGCTCCGGTGGCCGGCCATCAGCTGACCCACCGCATCAGCTCGGCCTGCAGCGCGAGCATCTCGCCATCATCGCCCTCGTGATCCATGCCGCTGAGGTGAAGCGCACCGTGGACGACCGCCTCACGTAGGTTCTCGGTGCGCGGCGGACAGATGACGACGTCCCCGAGCTCCCGGGGGCCGACCGGCTCAGAATCCTCATCCACGCCGAAGGAGAGCACGTCGGTGGGACGGTCGATCCTGCGGTGTTCGCGGTTGAGCTCGCGGATCCGGTCCTCACCGACGAACTCGATCGCGACGTGGCCGTCCTCGATGCCCGCCGAGGCGAACGCCAGGGCGCACAGCTCCTCGACCTCAACGGCGGTCGGACCCTCGGTCGAGACCGCCGCGATTCCGATCACCTCGACGTCGAGCACCGGCGCTCCTACGCGCGCCGGGCGCGCAGGTCCGGAGCCGAGCGCTGAGAGTGCTCGGTGTAGGCCGCGACGATCCGCCGCACGAGCTTGTGGCGCACGACGTCCTCTTCTCCAAAGCGCACGAACTCGATCCCCTCCACCGATTCGAGGATGTCCGAGACGACGACCAGGCCCGAATCCTGCTCGCGGGGGAGGTCGACTTGCGTGATGTCGCCGGTGACCACCATCTTGGAGTTGAAGCCCAGCCGGGTGAGGAACATCTTCATCTGCTCGGGGCTGGTGTTCTGAGCCTCGTCGAGGATGATGAAGCTGTCGTTCAGCGTCCGGCCCCGCATGAAGGCCAGGGGGGCGACCTCGATCACCCCACGCTCGAGGTGCTGGGAGACGCGCTCGGGGTCGAGCATGTCGTGCAGGGCATCGAACAGTGGCCGCAGGTACGGATCGACCTTGGCCATCAGGTCCCCCGGCAGGAAACCCAGCCGCTCGCCGGCCTCCACCGCAGGCCGGGTGAGGATGATCCGGTTGATCTCGCGGCGACTGAGGGCGGCCGCCGCCAGCGCGACAGCGAGGAACGTCTTGCCGGTGCCGGCCGGCCCGATACCGAAGGTGACCGTGTTCTCGCGGATCGAGTCCACGTACCGCTTCTGGTTGACGGTCTTGGGCGCGACCCGGGTCGCCCGGTGACGCCAGACGACGTCGTCGAGGATCTGCGACGGCGATGCGTGCTTCTCGAGCGCCTGGGTGACCGCCTCGATCGTCCCCGGGGCGATCTCATGGCCCTGCGCAATCAGGTCAGAGAGCTCGCGAACGATCTCGTTGCCGGCGTCAACGGCGCTCTCCTCGCCCTCGAGCGTGAGCCGGTTGCCGCGCAGGAACACGTCACAGTCCAGGTGATCCTCCAGGCTGCGCAGGACCGCGTCCTGGCTGCCCGCCAGTTCGGCGGCGACGGCGTTGTCGAGCTCTATCGCCGTGCGCACTACGTGAGCGCCTCGCGAACCCGCGCGGACGCGCGCTTGCCATCGGCCCGTCCCTCGGAGCGGGCCATCACCGTCTTCATCACGCGCCCCATGTCCGCCGCGGAGCTCGCCCCGGTCTCGGCGATCGCCGCGGCGACGATCGCGTCCAGCACCGCGTCATCAAGCTCCGCAGGGAGGTATCCGGCGATCAGCTCCGCTTCGGACTCCTCGCTGGTCGCCAGCTCGGGCCGTCCGCCGTCACGAAACTGGGACGCCGCCTCAAACCGCCGCTTGCGCTCCCGGCGCAGCACGGTGAGCTCGTCGTCACCACCGTCCTTGGCCGCCTTCTGAAGCTCGGAGAGCACGAGACGCAGCGCACCGACACGATCTCGCTCGCCCGCCTTCATGGCGGTGGTGATGTCCGCTCTCACCTGTTCGGCAACCGTCACTGCCCAGACAGGATAGCTCCCACCCCCGGCGGACTGAAGCGGTCCCCCTGACCGCCCGCCGGGGCCGTGCGCCGGAGAAGAGGACGCACGACCCCGCTTGCGGCTCAGCTGCGATGGCCGCTCGCGACCAGCGGACCGTCGTACCCCTCAGAAGTCAGCTCAGGCAGCAGTGTCCTCGGGACGGCACGCGGAGAGAGGAGAGACGGCTCTCGCGCATATCCGGCTCGAGGCTTGGGCCGCGGCAGGAGAACATCGAGGAGCAGGCCACCGAGAGTCACGCTGATTGCGAGTGGGTTTGGCAACTGTCACCTCCTTTGCGTTCCTCAGATCGGGATCACCAGCGACGACACTCAGGATGCGCGACCGGGCGTCGACCAACATCGGCCGCGTGGACAAGATTGACGCCGGCCGGCTTGGCCATCCGGTCGGGCGGGCGGCCGTAGGGTGTGTCACCGGTGCAGCCGGACCGCCGCCCAATCGCCGCGCTCGCGGCGCTCGGTCTCGCGTAGGCCGTGCCGGGCGAACGCAGCGGCGACCGCGGAGGCCTCGGTGGCCAGCAACCCGCTGAGGATCACGTGGTCGGCGACCTCCCGCTGGGACGCGGCCCAGGCGCGAAGCGGGCCGGCGAGCACGTTCGCCGCCCACAGGTCGCATACGGGCACCTGGTCGGTCCGGAGGTCCAGGCCGGCGGCGTGCAGCCCGACGCCGTTGACCGCCGCGTTGTGGACCGTCGCGGCGACGGCCAGCGGGTCGTAATCCAGTGCCAGCACCGGCGTGAAGCCCAGGCGAGCGGCCACGATCGCCAGAACCCCCGAGCCGCAGCCGACGTCGGCGAAACTGCCGGGCTCGGACTCGAGCAGCAGCTCCAGACACAGGCGGGTGGTGGCATGAGCGCCGGTGCCGAACGCCTGGCCGGGATCGATGACCACGTCCAGGGCCGTCTCCGCGGCCGGCTCCCACGGCGGCCGGACGGTAAGTCGATCGGCGAGCACGAGCGGGCGGTGAAACGCGCGCCAGCGCTCTGACCAGTCATCGGCGATCTCCGTGGTCGAGATCTCGACCAGGGCGCTGCCGGCCACCGCCTGCAGGTCGGGCAGCTCAGGCACCTCGCCGGGTGGCCCGTAGACCGCGTACTCGATAACCGCGTCCCCGATCTCGGTTTCCTCCACCCCGTTGGGCGCGAGCTCGAGCAGCTCAGCGAGCACGATCTCGGCGTCGGCGCGCGCGACCCGGACGGCGAGGCGCAGCACGGCGGCTCAGCCGCCAAACGCGCGGCGCAGCTTGCCGAAGACGCCTTCTTCGGTCCGCAGGTTCTCCTCGGTCAGGCTGGCCGACAGCTGCTGAAGCAACTCGCGCTGGTCACGGCGCAGGCGACGCGGGACGACGACGTTGACGACCACCTGGATGTTGCCACGCCGGCCCGAGCGCAGGGCGGGCATCCCCTGCCCGCGCACCAGGAAGGTCTCGTTGGGCTGCGTGCCGGCGGGGATCTCGAGCTCGGTCGTGCCGTCGATCGTCGGGACGGTCACCGTGGTCCCGAGCGCCGCGAGCGGGGCCGCGACGTCGACGACGGTGACCAGGTCGTCCTGATTGCGGACGAAGCGTGAGTCCTCGCGCACGCGGACCTGGACGTAGAGGTCACCGGACGGGCCACCGTGGTCACCGGCGTGGCCGCGGCCGGTGACGCGGATCCGCTGGCCGTCCTCGATCCCGGCGGGGACGTCGACGGCGAGCTTGACCGGTTTGACCGTGCGGCCGCGCCCCGCGCACACGTGGCATGGCGTCTCGGGGATCTTGCCGTCGCCGCCGCAGCGATCGCAGACCGTCGCCCGGACAACCTGGCCGAACGGGGTCCGGGTCACCGCGCGCACCTGACCGGCGCCTTGGCACTGTGGGCAGGTCTCGATCGGGGTGCCGGGCTCGGCGCCGTTGCCGCGGCACTGCTCGCAGCGCTGCACCGAGTCATACGCCACCTCGACCTTGGCGCCGGCAGCGGCCTGGGAGAGATCGATCTGTGCGGTGACGGCGACATCGCCGCCGGCCGCGGGACCGCCCGGCTGGGCGCCCCCGAACCCGCCGCCGAACGCCCCGCGGCCGAAGAACGCCTCGAAGATGTCCCCGACCGAGCCGAAGCCCTCGAAGTTGGGCGAGTACCCTCCGCTGCGCAGGCCCTCATGGCCGTAGCGGTCATAGGTCGCGCGGCGATCGGCGTCCGAGAGCACCTCGTAGGCCTCGGCGGCCTCCTTGAACTTCTCCTCGGCCTGGGGATCGTGGCGGTTGACGTCGGGATGCAGCTCGCGCGCGAGCTTGCGAAACGCCTTCTTGATCTCGGTGTCGCCGGCGTCGCGGCTGACGGCCAGGACCTCGTAATAGTCGCGCGTGGCGCTCATCGCGGGTCGTAGACGTCGGCGACGAAGGTCGACAGCTGGGCGGCGGCCTCACGGACCGAGCGGATCGCCTGGGCGTAGTCCATGCGCAGCGGTCCGATCACCGAGACCGAACCGAGGCTGCGCTGCGGCAAGCCGTAGCTGGCCACGACCAGCGCGAGCGAGCGCAGCGCCGGCGCCTTGTTCTCGGTCCCGATCCGGACCGCGACGGTCGGGGGCGCGACGAGCGCCGAGCGCAGCACCTCCAGCAGCGCGACCCGCCGCTCGAGCATGTCCATCAGCTGATTGAGCTCGGAGACGTCGGCGAAGCGACCGAAGGCGAGCAGTCGCGCCGTGCCGTCCACGTACAGGGTGACCTGAGCCGAGGCCTCGAGCTCGGTGAACACCGGTGACAGCGCCTCCAGAAACGCCCCCTCGGTGGGGCTGAGCGATGGGTCGCTGAGGCGCGCATGCAGCATCCGGGCGCCAAGGCCCAGGCCGACCAGGCGCTCGTTGAGGTAGCTGCTGGCCCAATCAGCCAGACCTGTGTCGACCCGGCCGGGGAAGGTGAAGAGACGCTTAGAGACACCGCCCGTCGAGGTGATGACGACAACCATCAGGACCTGCGGCTGCAGCGCGAGCACCTCGATGTGGCGGATCGTCGAGGTCTCGATCGGCGGCGCGGTCACGACCGCCAGCAGGTCGGTGACCTGCGAGAGGGTCTCGGTGGTGACCCGCATCGCCTCGTCGAGCTCGTGGCGCACGAGCGAGAGGCTCAGGCCGCGGCCGGCGGGCGCTTCGATCGGAAGCAGGCGGTCGACGTAATAGCGATAGCCCGCCTCGGTCGGGACCCGGCCCGCCGACGTGTGGGGATGGGCGAGCAGCCCAAGCTCCTCGAGGTTGGCCAACTCGTGGCGGATCGTCGACGGACCCCACTCAAAGCCGGTGCTCAGCGCCTTTGAGCCGACGGGCGCCCCGGCGTCCAGGTGCTCCTGGACCAGCCGGCGCAGCACGAGCTCCTGGCGGTCGGTCAGCATCCCCGAGATTGTAGGTCGGGGTCCCGCGGCCGCGATCCGCGCCCGCGATCAGTCGACCCGGAGTTCGGCCTCGCCGTTGCGGATGATCCGCTTGCCGTTCTGGGTCGCCTGCGCGCTGGTGCTGGCGCGCCCGTCGGTGATCTCGGTGACGGTGCCCGAGACGGTGATCTCCTGCTCGAGCATCCCCATCCCGCGGAACTGGACCGAGAGTCGCTCCAGCCGATCGGGGCCACCGAGGGCCTCGGTGTGAGCCCGGGCCACCTGGGCCATCGTCCACAGCCCGTGCAGGATCCGTCCCGGAAGTCCGACCTGGCGGGCGAACTCCTCGTCGATGTGGATCGGGTTGAAGTCCCCGGAGGCACCGGCGTAGCGCACGGTCAGAAAGCGATCCGGGGTGATCTTGAGCTCGAACGTGTCCCCAGGCTTCATTCCGCCGCCCTCACGATGTTGGTCCAGGTGCCCGTGCAGACCGTCTCGTCGCGCTGGTTGACCGACACCGTCTCGAACACGTAGAACCCCATTCCCCCACGCTCGGAGATATCCTTGACGCGGGTCACGGTGCTGATCTCGTCGCCGGCCACCACGAGCGGTCCCCAACGGAACTCCTGGCCGCCGTGGACCATCCGGGCGAAGTCCAACCCGACCTCGGGATCGAGCAGGGCTGGAGCCACGGCCCGCCCGGAGTAGACGACGGCAAACATCGGCGGAGCGACGACGTCTGCGTATCCGGCCCCGCGGGCCACCTCGGCATCGAGGTGCAGCGGGTTGCTCTCGCCGACCGCGTAGGCGTACTCCCGGATCTTCTCGCGGCCCACCGCATAGACGCTGGGCGGGTAGGTCTTGCCCGTGCCTCCGGTGTCGAGCGCCATTTCGGGTGGCAGTCTAGGGACGGCCGGTCGGGACGCGTCCGCGGGCGATTTCTTCCCAGGACCTAGCGGCCCAGAAACGCCGTGGGATGTTCTTCGTCTCAGACCAGGACAACGTCCCAACGTGACGGGTCACGCACAGGTTGTGGGAGGAAATCTCCACTCAGATGATCACGGGGACCGCCCCGCCGTCCACTGACCAGGCCGCACCCGAGACGGTGGACGCGGCCTCCGAGCACAAAAAGACGATCACGTCCGCCACCTCCCCGGGCCGCGCGAGCCGCTTGAGCGGCAGCGCTGCCGCGACGGCCTCGAGCACCTGTTCGCGGCTGCCGCCGCGCGCGGCCACGGTCTGGTCGAGCAGACCGCCCGGCTTGAGCCACAGCTCGGACGCGATCGGGCCGGGGGTGACCGCGTTGATCAGCACCCCCTGGGCGGCATACGCGTCGGCGTAGGCGCGCGACAGGGCGAGCTCGGCCGCCTTGGCCACCGAATAGGCGACGTTGCGCTGGCCCGGCCGCTTGCCCGACGAGGAGGAGATGTTGACCACCCTCCCCCAGCCGGCCTGCGTCATCACCGGCAGTGCCGCGCGCATCAGCCGCATCGGCGCCATCACGTTGATCTCCCAGGCCGCCTGCCAGTCGGCGTCGGTCAGCTCGTCGATCGCCGTCACCGAACTGGCCGAGGCACCGTTGACGAGCACGTCGACGCGCCCGAATCGCTCCCGGCAGGCCGCCACCGTGCGGTCGCCCGCCTCGGGGTCGGTGATGTCCAGGGCGAGCCACTGCGCGCCGGACCCGGCGCGTTGGGCCGCGGCCCGTAGGGCATCCGCGCCGCGGCCGATCAGCAGCGTCTGCGCGCCCTCGGCGCAGAGGCGCACGGCGAGCTCGAGACCAATGCCGCTCGAGCCGCCGGTGACGATGCAGGCGCGGTCGCGCAGTCCGAGCTCCATGGCGCGATTGTTCCAGCTCGGGGAGCGCTACCGTCGGTCGCGGCCATGCTCTCGCTCGCGGCGGCGCTCGCTCCGGTCCATCAGCGGTACCTCCTGGGGCC
>JALYTU010000711.1 GCA_030854125.1 Actinomycetota bacterium
GGCGAGGCGCTCCGGCGTGGTCTGCAGGCGGTCCGCGGTCTCGGCGCTGGGCACGAACAAGGCGGCCGCGATCTCTGGCAGCGTCGGCTCGCCGCCTCCACGCAGGCGGACCGTCCGCAATGCCTCTCGCAGCGCCCCGGCCTCGATCTGGCTGAGGGGTCCCTCCAACGCGGTCACCGTCACCGCGCGCAGCAGCTCGAGCTGCGCGTGCTCCTCGGGCCGCGAGGCCAGCGGGTTGAGCCGGACCCCGCCGCCGGGCACCAGCGAGATCGGCCGCACCCCGGCGGCGGCGCACAGCGGACCGTACTCGCGCTTGACGTCGAGCACGAAGGCTCGCCGGCCGAACAGCAACATGCGCCACAGCAGCGTCTTGACCAGAGCGCTCTTGCCCTGTCCTAGCGTCCCCAGCACGATCACGTTGGGGTCGTCGATCACGCCCTCGCCGTAGAGCAGCCAGGGGTCAAAGCAGAACGCCCCGCCGCTCGCGTCGCGTCCGATGAACACGCCGCGGCCCCCCAGGCCGCCCGGCGAGTGAAACGGATACAACGCCTGCGCGTGACGAGTAGTGACGCGATGGCCCGGGCGCTGCGCCCCTCGTCGGCTCACCTCAGACCCCGTGCCAGCGGCAGCGTGAAGGTGAACGCGTCCGCCTGCTGGCCGTAGAGGCGGTGCAGATCGAGGTGCGCCCGCGCCGCCTGGTCAGACACCTCCGCGCACGAACGGCGCAGTTCGTCGGGGTCGCGGCCGGTCACTGTCACAAAGCCGCTCAGCCGCACCTCCCCGTGGCCCGCGGCCAGCTCTGACTCGCGACGCGCGGTCGCCTCCTGGGTCTGGCGCTGGCGCGCGGTCTCGGACTGCCCGAATCGCGCCCTGAGCTCGCGATCGGCCCGGTCCCGGGTGACCGCCGCCTCGACCTCCCGCGTAGACCGCGCGCTGGCCAGTGGTTCGAAGCTGACCGCGACGGTCCGGACCGCGCCCGAGCTGCCCAGCAACGGGGAGAGGAACAGCGGCGAGACCTCGAGCCGCGGCCAGCTGCCGATCCAGTAGGTCGCGTGCAGCGACCCGTCGACGCGGTAGTGCTCCCACGCCTCGCAGGCGCCCAGCGGCCAGGCCCCGTACTCGTCCAGTCCCTCCCGCGCAGGGTCGGCCGCCGCCAGCCGGGCCAGCTCGGACCGCAGGAATGGGTCAAACGCGGTTCGCAGATTCTGCGCGAGCTGCTGGGGTGAGAGTGCGCCGAGTACGGCCACCTCGGCGGCGCGCAACCCCCGGGCCACACGCTCGGTCGCCTCGATCAGGGTTGTGAGTGGATCGGCCCGTCGGCGGTCTCGGGTCAGCCGGCCGTCGATCTGCACCGCGATCAGAACCTCGTGCAGCTGGCTGGCGCCGTCGGTCGCGCCGATCAGTTCCAGGTAGGACTCGATCAGCGGCACGCCCCGGGCAGGGACGGCGGGGTCCCGCTCATCGTGGACCCACCGCGCCAACTCGTCCCCCGGCGCCGGGGCGCTGCGCTCAATCCACTGCAGCCGCCGGATCGACGACCCCCCGGCCGCGGCCAGGACCTGTCCCCAACGGGCCAGGCGACGCTCCTGGGCGTCCGAATCGAGCAGCGCAAAGGCCGGCACGCGGCAGGCGAGCACTGCGGTCAGCCGGCGGGCGGAATCTTCGGCGAGAGCACCGATCGTGCGCCCGTGGTAGCCGGCGGAGATGATCCGGACGCCCCGGAGCTGGGGTGGGGCAACGGGCACAGGCCCGCTCAAGTCGGCGGGTCGGCGAAGCCCGATCGCGGCCCGCGCGCCGGTCGTGGCCACGGTGGACGCAAAGCGGTGGCGGCCGGTCGCCCGGCGCCCGAGGTGCGCGACGACGAGCGGTCCCCACTCGGCGGCTGGGCGCCCCCGCAACGGGAGCAGCGCAACCGCGGCCGAACTCGTCACGGCGAGCAGCGCCTCAAACAGCCCGGCGGGCGACGGCGTGACGTCCAGCAGCGCGATCGCCGCCAGGACTCCGACGGCGAGGCAACCGGCCGAAGCGCCCGGAAGCTGACCGAGCAATCCTCGCCGCTCCAGCGGGCCAAACGAGTAGCGCAGCCGCTCGCTCACCGCTGGCCTCCGTCGGGCGCATCGGGCGCCAGCACGGGATCGTCAGCCGGCGGCGCCGCACCCACGGGTGGTTCGGGTCCGATCGGTGCTGCTGTGCTCTGGGGAGCGGGATCGGCGTCCGCGCCCACGATCTGCGGACCGAGGGTGTGCACCGGCCAGCTGCCGTTACTCATCTGCCACATCGGGGCCATCCCGGGCAGTCGCTGGGTGCCGTCACGATGTTCCGGCGTCTCGCTCGGCGCTGAGGCGCCGACGGCCGCCCCGGCTCCCGCCTC
>JALYTU010000097.1 GCA_030854125.1 Actinomycetota bacterium
ATGTCCTGGACCCCCGGCACGGTGAGCTTGAGCGCCACCTGGCCGAGCGCGATCCGGTCCCCGAGCTCGGCGGTCCGCGCGACGAACGGCGCGAAGACGGACAGGAAGGCGGTGTGTGAGTACAGGCCGGTCACGAACGCCATCACCCGCCGCTCCCACTCTTCGTCGGGGGTGATCCAGTTGGAGTTGCGCTTGGCCTCGCGCAACGCCTTCTCCATGTAGGCGGTCATCCGCTCGGCCTCGATCGGCCAGGCGCCGAGCAGGGTCTGGAAGATGAAGTAGCGCTCGGTGTCGTCCGGGGCGCCGCCGGCGACGAGCTCGTCGGTCAGCTTCAGCCACTGCCGGACCGCGGCGGTCCACTCGGCCGGGATCCAGGTCAGGGCCGCGATCCGCGCGCGCACGTCGGCTGAGCGCTTGGTGTCGTGGGTGTTGGTGGTGAGCATCCCCGCTGGGAAGCGCTGCGCGCGTTCGCGGTTGGCGCGGTGAAAGCCCTCGATCGAGACCCCGAAGCGGCCCGGGTCACCGCCGACCTCGCACAGGGCGGTGAGCCGTCCGTAGCGGTAGAAGGCGGTGTCCTCGACCCCCTTGGCCACGACTGGCCCGGTGGTCTGCTGAAAGCGGGTGACGAACTCCGCGGGCGCGGGGCGCTGCAGCAGCAGCGCGGAGGCGAGCCCATCCGCCATGCCGGTCTCGTCGATCGCGCGGCGGTCGGCGTCGTCCACGGCGGGACCGCCCTCGCAGGCTGCCGCAACCACGTAGGTCCGGTAGATCGGGAAGTGCGCGACGGCACGCACCAGCTCGTCGGGCTCGACCGGCTCGCCATACGCACGGGCGAGACGCTCCAGCTCGGGGGTGAACGTGGTGCCGGCCTGCTCGGACTTGGCCTGCAGCGCAATTTCCGGGAACCGGCGTGCGTCCCCGGACACGTGCTCCCACAAAGCGGTGAACGCCTCCTGCGCAGCCGGGTCGACGAACAGCCCGATCACGGCGTTGAGAAATTCGTAGCCGACTGACCCGGTCACTGGCCAATCGCGCAGCTGCTCGCCGCCCTCGAGAATCTTCTCGATCCATACCGTCGACACTCCGGCCTCCCGCAGCCGGGTCAGGTAGCCGGCCGGATCGGCCATCCCGTCGGGGTGGTCGATGCGCAGTGCGTCGATCACGCCCTCACTGACCAGGTCGAGCACGAGCCGGTGGGTCGCGGCAAAGACGACCGGATCCTCCTGGCGCACGCCGGCGAGATCGTCGACATCGAAGAAGCGGCGATGGCGCCCGCTGACCGGGTCCAGATCGAAGAACTGCTTGCGCAGCTCGGGATCGGTCCAGAAACGGTTGCCCTCGTCGGTGGCCATGTGGTTGGGCACAATGTCGAGCACAAGTCCGAGGCGGGCGCCGTGGGCGGCCTGCGCCAGTGCCCGCAGCTCGTCCTCGCCCCCGAGCTCAGACGAGATGCGCGTCGGGTCGATCACGTCGTACCCGTGCGTGGAGCCCGGTCGCGCCTGCAGCGAGGGGGACAGGTACAGATGGGAGATCCCCAGATCTCGGAGGTAGGGGATCAGGGCGCGGGCGTCGGCGAACCCGAAGTCCGGGGTCAGCTGGAGACGGTAGGTGGCCCGGACAAGCCGGTCCGCGCCTGTCCCCGCGCCGGCGCCCGGACCTGCACCCGCTTTCACGTCACCCGCTTGAGGATCGTGATCGAGTGCGCGGTGACGTTGATCATCTCCTGGGCGGCGTAGCCGGCGCTGCCCGCCTGGGCGCGGGGGTCGGCCGTGCACAGCTCGAGCTCCCAGCGCGCGCCCATCTGTCGCCGCGGAAGCTTGAACGCCCGGTCCTCATCGTGGGCGTTGAACAGCAGGACGAACGAGTCGTCGTGCACCGGCTCGCCGCGGTCATCGGGCTCGACGATCGCGTCGCCGTTGAGGAACATCCCGAGCACGGCCTCGCCGTGTTGCCAGTCACGCTGGGTCATCTTGCGCCCATCGGATCGGAACCACCACACGTCGGGCAACGCGGAACCATTGACGAGCTCGCCGCGCAGGAAGTTGGCCCGCCGGAAGGTGCAGTGCTCACGGCGCATCCGGATCAGACGCTGCGTGAAGGCGTGCATGTTCTTCGCGTTCTCGTCCAGCTCCCAGTCATACCAGGAGATCTCCGAGTCCTGGCACCAGCCGTTGTTGTTACCACCCTGCGTACGGTTGAGCTCATCACCACCGAGCAGCATCGGCGTGCCCTGGGAGACGAACAGAGTGGTGAGAAAATTGCGCTGCTGCCGGAGCCGCAGAGCGTTGACCTGGGGATCGTCGGTGTCCCCCTCGGCGCCGCAGTTCCAGGAGCGGTTGTCGTCGGTCCCGTCCTGGTTGTCCTCGTGGTTGGCCTCGTTGTGCTTCTCGTTGTAGGTCACGAGGTCGCGCACGGTGAAGCCATCGTGGGCGGTGATGAAGTTGATCGAGGCGAACGGGTCGCGGCCGTCTGACTCGTACAGGTCCGCGGAGCCCGACAAGCGGGAGGCGAACTCGCCGACGCTCGCCGAGGCGCGCCAGAAGTCGCGCATCGAATCGCGGTACACGCCGTTCCACTCCGACCACAGGACCGGGAAGTTGCCGACCTGGTAGCCGCCGGGACCGACGTCCCACGGCTCGGCGATCAGCTTGACCTGGGAGAGAACGGGATCCTGGTGGATCGTGTCAAAGAATGCCGACAGGCGATCGACGTCATAGAACTCGCGGGCCAGCGCCGAGGCGAGATCGAAGCGGAACCCGTCGACGTGACACTCGGTCACGAAGTAGCGCAGCGAGTCCATGATCAGCCGCAGCACGCTGGGCTGGACGGGGTTCAGTGAATTACCCGTGCCGGTGAAGTCCATGTAGTGATGCGGGTCGTCGGGCATCAGCCGGTAGTAGGCGGCGTTGTCAATGCCCTTGAAGGAGAGCATCGGGCCGAGGTGGTTGCCTTCTGCGGTGTGGTTGTAGACGACGTCGAGGATCACCTCGATGCCGTGCTGGTGCAGCGCCTTGACCATGCCCTTGAACTCGAGCACCTGCTCACCGCGCCGTCCGGTGGCGGCGTACTCGGAGTAGGGGGCCAGGAAGCCGATCGTGCTGTAGCCCCAGTAGTTGGACAGGCCGCGCTCGTGGAGAAAGGACTCATCGCAGATGTGATGGATGGGCAGCAGCTCGACCGAGGTCACCCCGAGATCCTTGAGGTACTCGATGGCCGGCTTGGAGGCCAGCCCGGCATAGGTGCCGCGCAGGTCCTCGCGCACCTCTGGATGGGTCATCGTGAAGCCCTTGACGTGGGTCTCGTAGACGACCGTGTCGGCGAAGGGCACGTCGGGTGGCCGGTCACCCTGCCAATCGAAGGCCTCGTCGATGACCACGCACTTGGGGACGGCGGCCGAATCGTCCTCATCATCAGGCTCCAGATCGGCGTCCTCCTCCCCGGTGGGAACGTAGGGAAGGATGTTGGCGTCGTGCTCCCAGGCCACGGTGCCCTCGATCGCCTTGGCGTAGGGATCGAGCAGCAGCTTGGCGGGGTTGAAGCGGTGGCCCTTCTCGGGCGCGTAGGCACCGTGCACCCGGTAGCCGTAGCGCTGGCCGGGACCGACGCCGGGCAGATAGGCGTGCCAGTTCAGCGCCCGGCGCTCGGTGACCGGCACCCGCGTCTCCAGGCCGTCGTCGTCGAACAGGCACAGCTCCACGCCCTCGGCGTGCTCGGAGAAGATGGCGAAGTTGGTGCCCTGACCATCCCAGGTTGCGCCCAGCGGAAACGGCCGTCCCGGCCATGCTTCGGTCATCGCGTCAGTGCTCCTGTCATCGGCGGCAGAGTGATCGCACCGTCCGCGAGCTCAATCGCCCGGTCGGTTCCGAGGGCCACCACGGTAGCGCCACTGGGCAACGTCACCGCTTCAGAGCCGAAGTTCATGGTCAGCTCGTACTCGCCGCGGCGCAGCCGCAGCCAGCGGCCCCGCTCGTCACAGGAGGCGGAGTGAGTCTCGTGCCCGGAGAGCTCAGAGCGCACGGCCAGCAGCGACCGGTACAGCGCCTCGAGCTCGGGCTCGCGCTCACGGGTCAGCTTGGAAGCCGCGAACGTGGCCGGGTCCTCGGGGTCGGGAACCTCGTGTCCGAAGGACGCGAAGGCGGCGAACTCGCGGCGCCGGCCCTCGCGGGTGGCGATCGCGATCGCCTCGTCGATGTGACTGGAGAAGAACTGAAACGGAGCCGGCTCGCCGTACTCCTCGCCCATGAACAGCATCGGTGTGAACGGGGACAGCAGCGTGCAGAACGCGGCGAGCGGCCGCGCCGCGGCCGGCATCCGGTCCCCGAAGGCGCGGTTGCCGACCTGATCGTGGTCCTGGGAGAAGACGACAAACCCCTCGGGCGGGATGTCGCCGGCGGGCGCCCCGAAGCGCCGGCGGCGAAACGGGGAGTAGCCCCCGTCGTCGACATGCGGGCGCTTGAACGCCTTGGCGAGCTGGGCCACCCGCCCGAAGTCTGCGTAGTAGCCGTCACGCTCGTCGGTGACCAGCGCGCGCAGCGCGTGGTGAAAGTCATCGGCCCAGGCGGCATCGGCGCCCCACCCGCCCCGGTCAGACGTGCGCATCACCTTGGGGTCGTTGAGTCCGGACTCGGCGATCACCAGCGTCCCCGGCTTGGCCGCATGTATCCGGCGGCTGATCGCGGCCACGACGTGCTCGGGGCTGGAGTCAAAGATGGCGTGGATCGCGTCCATGCGCAGGCCGTCGATGTCAAAGTCGCGGATCCAGCCCTCGGCGCTCTGCAGGACCCACTCACGGACCGGGTCGCACTCGGCGTCGTCGTAATTGATCGCCTTGCCCCACGGGGTCTCGTACTTGGCGGTGAAGTACGGGCCGTAGGCCTCGATCGCGGTCACCCCGGAGGCGCCGAGATGGTTGTAGACGACGTCGAGGATGACCGCCAGGCCCGCATCGTGCGCGGCCGTGACCAGGCGGCGCAGGCCGTCCGGGCCGCCGTAGGAGGATTGGGCGGCGGAGATGTAGACACCGTCGTAGCCCCACCCCCGGACACCCGGGAACTCCGCCACCGGCATGATCTCGATCGCGGTGACGCCAAGCTCGGCCAGCTCGGCAAGATGGGGGATCGCTGCGTCGAAGGTCCCCTCGGGGCTGAAGGTGCCGATGTGCAGTTCGTAGAGCACGAGATCGTGCAGCGCCGGGGGACGGAAGACGTGGCCGCGGGGCAGGTCAGCGACCAGCCGCGACGGTCCGCGCAGCCCCTCGGGCTGCCAGCGCGAGCACGGGTCGGGCAGGCGCTCGCTGTCGAGCACGAACACGTAGTCGTCCCCGGCGGCGGCGGGCACCACCGCCTCGAACACGCCGTGGCCGACATCGCCCATCGTGTGCTCGGCGCTGCCCACGGCGACCGCAACGGTGTCAGCACGCGGCGCCCAGACCCGGAACTCGGCCCGTTGCGCGTCCATGATGCGCGCCCCCAGCGTCCGTTCCCATGGGTAGGCGCCGGAATCCGGCGCGCTACTCACCGGTCGTGTCACTCATCCGGGACGAGCCAGACGGCCGCCAGCGGCGGCAGGGTGATCTCGGCCGAGAACGGCTCGCCGTGCCAGGGGATCGGCTCGGGTGTCGCCGCGCCGAGGTTGCCGACGTCGCTGCCGCCGTAGAACGCGGAGTCGGTGTTGATCGCCTCCCGCCAGCGCGTCGAGCGCGGCAGGCCGAGCCGGTAGTTCTCCTGGGGGACGGGGGACAGGTTGGCCACGAACACGATCACGCGCTTGCCTTCCAGCGATTGGCGCGCGAAGGCGAGTACGTTGCGGTCCGCGTCGTTGGGCTCAAGCCACCAGAAGCCGCCCGGATCGGAGTCGCGCTCGTACAGTGCCGGTTCGTTGCGGTAGGCGTGGTTGAGGTCGCGGATGAGAGCCTGGATCCCGGCGTGGGCGGGGTTTTCGAGCAGGTGCCAGTCCAGCGAGCGTTCCTCGCTCCACTCCGCGGGTTGGGCGAACTCCTGACCCATGAACAACAGCTTCTTGCCGGGGTGGGCCCACATGTAGGCGTACATGGCCCGCAGGTTGGCCAGCTTCTGCCACGGGTCCGAGCCGGCCATCTTGGTGTACAGCGAGCCCTTACCGTGCACCACCTCGTCGTGGGAGAGCGGCAGCACGAAGTTCTCGCTGAACGCGTACATGAGGCTGAAGGTCAGCTCGTGGTGGTGATAGCGGCGGTAGATCGGATCCTGCTGGAAGTAGGCCAGCGTGTCGTGCATCCAGCCCATGTTCCACTTGAAGCCAAAGCCCAGGCCCCCGAGGTAGGTCGGCCGCGAGACGCCCGGCCAGGCGGTGGACTCCTCGGCGGCGGAGATCACCCCGGGCTCGCGCCCGTACATGACCTCGTTGAGCTCCTTGAGGAACTCGACGGCATCCAGGTCCTCGCGGCCGCCGAACTGGTTGGGGATCCACTCGCCGGCGCGGCGGGAGTAGTCCAGGTAGAGCATCGAGGCCACGGCGTCGACGCGGATCCCGTCGACGTGGTACTCGCGCAGCCAGAACAGGGCGTTGGAGATGAGGAAGTTGCGGACCTCATGGCGGCCGAAGTTGAACACCAGCGTGCCCCAGTCGGGGTGCTCACCCCGGCGTGGATCGGCGTGCTCAAACAGGGCGGTGCCGTCAAAGCGCGCGAGCGCGAACTGATCGCGCGGGAAGTGGGCCGGGACCCAGTCCAGGATCACCCCGACGCCCCGCTCGTGCAGGCGCTGCACGAACCGGCGCAGGTCGTCAGGGGAGCCGAAGCGGGGCGTGGGCGCGTAGTAACCGGTGACCTGATACCCCCAGGACCCAGCGAACGGATGGGCCATGACGGGCAGCAGTTCGACGTGGGTGAAGCCCATGTCGAGCGCGTAGCTGGAGAGCTCGTCGGCGAGCTCGAGATAGTTCAGGGACCGGTTGTCATCCAGCGGGTTCAGTCGCCAGGAGCCGAGGTGGACCTCATAGATCGACACCGGCTGTCCGAGCGGTTGCCCGGCGCGGCGGTCTGTGACCCATTGGGCGTCACCCGCGCTCCAGGTGTGCTCCGACGCGGTGATCACCGAGGCGGTCTGGGGTGGGAGCTCGGTCTCCTGGGCGTAGGGGTCGGCCTTGAGCGCGATCGTCCCGTCGGCGGTGAGGATCTCGTACTTGTAGCGCTCGCCGACGCCGATCTCGGGGATGAACAGCTCCCAGATCCCACCTGAGCCCAACCCGCGCATCGCGTGCAGACGGCCGTCCCAGGAGTTGAAATCCCCGACGACGCTGACCGCGCGGGCGGCGGGCGCCCAGACGGCGAACGCCGTGCCGGCCGCGCCCTCATGCGTGAGCACGTGCGCGCCGAGCTTGTCATAGACCTCCTCGTGGCGGCCCTCCCCGATCAGGTGCAGGTCCAGCTCGCCGATCGTCGGGGTGAAGCGGTAGGGGTCCTCCAGCGTGAAGCTGCCCGCGTCGCCGTAGTCGACCTTGAGCTTGTAGCGCAACGGCAGGGTCGCACCGGGGATCACCCCCTCGAAGATGCCCGCGGGATGGATCTGCTCCAGGCTCACCGATTTGCCCTTGGCGGGCTTGACTGACACCTTTACGGCGGCCGGGCGCAAGGCGCGGACGACCACGCCGTCATCGGTCTTGTGGGAACCGAGGATCGCGTGCGGCTGTCGGTGTTCGCGACGCGCGAGCGCGTCGAGCTCGGAGGTGGCGACGATCACACCGACTCCAGCAGGCGTTGGATCCCGGTGGCCGGGATCGGGAGCCAGGCGGGGCGGTTGTCGAGCTCGTAGCGCAGCTCGTAGACGACCTTCTCGAGCTCGAACAGGGACAGCAGGGCGGTGACGGCCGCGTCACCGTCAGGGAGCAGGACGGG
>JALYTU010000712.1 GCA_030854125.1 Actinomycetota bacterium
GCGGAGCGTGGTGATCCTGCTCCAGGAGAACGAGGATCTCACGATCGCGGCTGGTGCCGGCCACACGCAGCCGCGCATCGGCGCTCGGATCCCGATCGCCGAGTCCACCGCCGGGCATGTGATGGCCACGCAACGGCCGGCGAGAATCGACGATGCCGAGGCGCAGCTGCGTTTTCCCCCCGAGCAGCTCGGAGTGCCCGGCGCCCGCTCCGCTCTGCTCGTACCGCTCCTGTATCGAGGTCAGGCGCGAGGCGTACTCGCCGCGTTTGACCGCGGCTCAGAGAATCCAACATTTACCGAGGATGACGAGCAGATGCTAGTGGCGTTAGCCGCCACCGCAGCGATCGCAGTCGCCACAGCCCAGACAGTGCAGGCCGACCGCCTTCGGGACTCGCTTGAGGCGGCAGAGGCGGAGCGTAAGCGCTGGGCGCGCGAGCTCCACGACGAGACCCTGCAGGCGCTGGGTGGACTGAAGGTGCTCGCATCCGCGGCGCGCCGCGGCGCCGATCCCGAACGGATGAGGGCCGCGCTGGATCAGCTCGTGCTTGGACTCGAGCAGGAGATCGACAACCTGCACGCGATCATCGATGAACTGCGCCCGGCGGCGCTTGACGACCTCGGGCTCCGACCGGCCATCGAGGCGCTGGCCGAGCGCCATGCAGCGATACTTGGAGTAGACGTGTCATGCCGGCTCGAGCTTCCGGACCCGACCGAGCAGAAACGCCGCCTGGCGCCAGAGCTTGAGACAACCGTGTACCGGTTGGTTCAGGAAGCACTCACCAATGTGGCCAAGCACGCTGACGCCAACCAGGTTCGGGTGAACGTGGTCGCCGACGCTGGAAGCTTGATCCTCGAGGTGGCCGACAATGGCCGGGGATTCGACGCCTCGTCGGTGGACGCGGGGTTCGGATTGGCCGGCATGCGCGAGCGAGTCGCTCTCGCGCAAGGGACGATCGACATCGTGTCGGGGAGCGGCGGAACCAGCATCCGCGCGACCCTGCCGGCCCCACACTCCGCAGGGGCGCTTGTAGCGTCTCCCTGACGGTCAAATTTCCGGTGGCACATCGATCAGGCGGTGCTCGAGCGCGAAGCGCACGAGCTCGGCGCGGCTGCCAAGCCGCAGCTTGTGGTGGATGTGCGACCGGTGCGCCTCGACTGTTCGGACCGATACGCAGAGATGGAGAGCGATCTCGGGGTTAATGTGGCCGAGCGCAATCAGGCGCAGCACCTCGAGCTCGCGTTCGCTGAGATCTCCGGGGCGACTGTCGGCCGGGAGGGCTGCGAGCCGTGCCCCGAGCTGCGGATTCAGATAAGTCTGCCCGCTCGCCGCCAGCCGGACGGCGAGTGCGAGCTCGCCGTCCGCTGCGTCTTTAAGGACGTAGCCCACCGCACCGGCGATGAAGGCCTGACGTGCAAATGCGGGGTCTCGCTGCATCGTGAGCACGACGATCCGGGTCTCAGGCGCCTCGGCTCGCAGGCGCGGAATCAGGTCAAGGCCGGACTCTCCGGGCATATTGAGGTCAAGAATCAGCACCTCCGGCTTATGGCCGCGGACACGACGAGCAGCGGTCTGCGCGTCGCCGGCTTCGGCGACAACCTCGAAGTCCGGCTCGGCATCCAGCAGCAGCCGCAGGCCGGCTCGCACCACCGAGTGGTCGTCGGCGATCACGATCCGTAACCGCCGGTCGGGTGTCTCGGCATCGTCGGCCATTGCCGTGTCCACGGTAGCGCGCAAAATGGCCGGTATCCCGAGTTTCCGCAATAGCGTGGACCGCCACGCTGCCGGATCATGGGTCCGTTCGATCGGCCCGGTTCCGCACGCCCTACCCGTCGCCTCGTTCGGCAGCGCGCCCCCTGACGTCGCTTGGCCTCCTACCAGGCCCGTTTCCCCGACTGCGGGTTCCTACTGAGGGCTCGAAACCGTCGATCTGGGCAACGACGCGGGTAAGTCCCACCCCGCCGGGCCTCTAGGCCTCGTCCAGAAGAACAGATCGCGTGCTCGATCCTCTCGGCTGCGTCGCCCTTCGAGCACCGCCTCCCCGAGCTGTTCGCCGGCTATCCGGCGACGGTCACGCCGGCCGCCGTCGCATTCCCCAGCGGCGTCCCGACCACAGGCGTGGGTCGCCGGCGGTTGATGCTGCTGGATCGCCCGTGCGGCACCGACGCTCACGCCGCCGTCCCCAGTCCGGTCGGACACCTGGCATTACGCCGTAGCCGCGCTCCAAGCAGGCGATGCTGCAGGGAGCGCTCCGGTGCGGATCTTGTTCGGCGTTCGTAGTTTCCCGCAGGTGATTGCCGTGCGCAGTCCGGATGGCGGGCGCGAGCTCCGGTCTTACTGTTGCGCTCAGTATGCATCCGATCGCGGGGCG
>JALYTU010000713.1 GCA_030854125.1 Actinomycetota bacterium
CGGTCACAACCACCCGGGAACCGATGGGTCCGTAGCCGAGCGCGTTCTCGACCAGGGCGTCGAGGGCCCGTTCGAGATCGGCGCGGGCCGCCCACACCGAGCTCGCCCGAGCCTCAACTCGGCGCTCGAGGGTCATGCTCCGCTCCTGGGCGCGGGCCTGCCAGCGCTCGACTGTGGCGGTGGCCAGATCGCCGAGGTCAACCCACGCGCCCTCCGCTCGACGCTCCCCGCCTCGGCTGAGCACAAGCAGCTCCTGCACCGTCTCGGCCAGCCGGTCAACCTCGGCCAGGGCAGCGTCGAGCTCGGAGGCGGCAGGCGTGTCGGCGATCTCAAAACGAGCGGCCTCGAGTCGCAGACGCAACCCGGTGAGCGGCGTGCGCAGCTGATGGGAGGCGTCGGCCACGAACTCGCGTTGAGCCTCGAGCAGGCGCGAGATGCGGCCGGTCATCTCGTTGAACGACTCACCGAGGGAACGCTGCTCGCGGCTACCATCGAGCGCCGCCCGGGCTGTCAGGTCGCCTTGCGCGACGCGGCGGGCCACCTGCTGCAAGCGCAGGACCGGTCCCGCCACCTGCCGCGCGATCAGCGTCCCGACGGCAAGCCCCAACGCCAGCACGATCACCGCGATCAGAGCGAGACCGAGCTCGGCTCGCCCAATCGCATCCTGAACGGCGGCGACGCTCTGCGTGACCCGTACGGCACCCACGGTCTGGTCGTTGCGCACGATCGGCACCGCCGTGGCCAGGATCTGCTCGCCGAGAGTGACCGAGGAACGCGAGAGCTGGATCTGATGGCCTCTGAGTGCGGTGGCGATCTCCGGACGCGCCGCGTAGCTCGCGCCGAGCTGGGCGGACCCGGAGCTGTCGGCCAAAACGGCCCCGCGACGGTCAACCACCAGCACCCGCCCCCGAATCGACTGGGCACCCGTATCTGCGAGCGTGGCCAGCTCTCCGCGGTCAGTGCGGGCGAGCAGGTCGGCGGCGGTGGCGGCGAGCAGATCAGCCTGGGCCTGAGCCTGGGTGCGAACCTCGGCGTTCACCCGAGCGCGCAGATTGATGGCCAGTGGGATCGCGAAGGCGACGATGGCCAGCAGCAGAACGTAGGTCAGCGCGGCGAGCAGGCGCGTTCTGAAGCTCAGCGTGGCGCCTCCGGGTCGGCGAGACGGAACCCGACCCCGCGTACGGTCTGGATGTAACCCGGAGCGCTGGGATCGTCCCCAAGCTTTCGGCGCAGCCATCCGATGTGCACATCGAGCGTCTTAGTGGAACCGAACCAGTTCTCGTCCCAGACATCGGACATCAGCGACTCACGGCTAACCACGCGTCCCGCGTCCTCGGCGAGCCGAACGAGAAGATCGAACTCCTTGCGGGTCAGATCAAGCTCGGATCCATCCCGCCATGCTCGGCGGGCCCCGAGGTCGATCCGCAGGTCCCCTACCACCAGCTCGTCGCCTCCCACGGGCCCGATCTGAGCCCGGCGCAGGACGGCTCGGATCCGAGCCACCACCTCACCGATCGCAAACGGCTTGACGACATAGTCATCAGCCCCGAGCTCGAGTCCCACCACCCGATCGGTGATCGAGCCACTCGCGGTGATGATGATGATCGGAACCGGCGACTGCCGGCGGATCTGCCGGCACAGTTCCCGACCGTCGGCGTCAGGCAGAGAGAGGTCGAGGAGGATCACATCAGGGTCCAGCGTCCCTAGCAGAGCCATGGCTTCGGCGCCGGTCAACGCGACCGTGGGTCGAAAGCCGCTGCGCTCCAGCGCGCGAGCGAACGGCTCGACGATCGAGAGCTCGTCCTCGACCACGAGGACGGTCGGTCCGCGCTGGTCGCGGCCGGAAAGAAAGTGTGTGTCTGAAATCGGTGCGCCTCTGATGCTTGATCAGTGATTGGAGGGGGGTTCCGTGCGCGGCAAGCGGGGAGGCTCCGGAACGCCGCTCACGAGCGCTGGTGACCCGAACCCGCACGCCGTAACGATGCCTGATGGCAACGTAAAAATCGAGCCTGGTTTACAGGATCACCCAAGACAACGGAGACTACGCTGCCAGACTTCAAGGCGAGGTCACCGGCGTGAGTCAAGCCCGATTCAGGCAGTCGCGACCGGCTTACTCACTGTGATTCTGGCCACTATCGGCCACTGCCCTCGTCCTCGCCAAAAGCGCCGCCTCAAGTGCTTGCCCGCGCGCAGACCCCTTAGGGAGGTCGCCTGAAGGGTCAGCACTCCGATCGATCTTGAGAAGTTCTGACGACGTCGGGGCGGGCGTCGGCCACAGGACCTACCCGGGCGCGCTTGGCTCTGCGGAGGGCCCTGTCCCCGCGCTCGACAAGTTTCGCGAGTGTGTCGTCGGGCGCAGC
>JALYTU010000714.1 GCA_030854125.1 Actinomycetota bacterium
GGCGCCAGCGTGCTCGGTCTTGACGCGCTCATAACCCACCGGTCAGATCTTGCCCGATCCAATCCACGGGCAGCCTCGGACATCTGAGCAATCATCACCTACTGCTCGCTGAGTCACGTTTTGCTATCAAGAACGTGATCGTATAGCTGGGCACGACACCTTCGACGACGCAAACGTGATCCGGCGGCTCGAGAGATCCGTCCTGGCAGGGAGCCTCGTCGTGGCTTCTGGTTCGTCGCCCGAGCGGCTACGAGATCGTGGCAGCTGCTTTACGGGTCGGGGGCCTGGAGCGGAAGCGAGGTCTCCGGCTGGGTCTGCAGTCGAGCTGAAGAGCGGCGGGCCCCATGGGCGTAGCACCACGCGGCCGGTAGGCCCGATGACGCTATCGCCGCAGCAGCCGATAGGTTTGACCTATGCCTCTGCGTATCTTGGTCCGCCACGCAGAGTCGACCTATAACGTCGAAGGACGCATCAACGGCGACCCCGCGATCCCCGTGCCGCTCAGTGCCCGCGGCCGTACGGAAGCCGCTGCCCTAGCGGTCCACATTTCCCATGTGCGAATCGGGCTGTGCCTGCACACTCGTTTCCCGCGCACGATCGAAACGGCGCAGCTGGCACTGGGCGATCACGCCGGCGAGGTTCCTTTCCTCTGCGAGCCCCTCCTCGACGACATCAACGCCGGCGATTTGGAAGGCGAGTCTCGGGACGCCTACGCCGCTTGGATCATCTCCTACGGACGCGACAGTCCCTTCCCGGGCGGTGAAAGCCTGGACGGCGCGGCCGCTCGATTTGCCAACGGGATGCGTTCGCTGGCCGACCGACCAGAGGAGGTGGTGCTGGTCGTCTGTCACGAGCTTCCGGTCCGCTACGCGCTCAACGCTGCCTCAGGCTCACTGGACCTGGAGGCGCCCCAGCACCAGATCGCCAACGCCGCCGCGTACCTCTTCGAGCCCTCAACGCTTCACGAGGCGGCCGGCGGAATCGAGCGTTCCCTACACATCGACTAGCGGGGTCTTCGAGAGACCGGCGAGACGCTTACGCCTACGCCGCACCGCCGGCAGTGCCCCCCGGGCGCGAGCGACGTGCGCAGTGACGTCCTCGACATCGACAACCAGGGCCACCGCTCGCGAGGAGCTGAGAGGCTGTTCAGGCAGCTCATGATCGACCGCCGCGCGACGCAAGTCCCCGGAATGCCAAAGAGCCGGTATCGCCGCTCGGTGACCGAGCCCGAGCCGTCCCGGCTGCCGCGGTGCCCCTTGGGCTTCGCCAAGCCCCGCGCGTATGGTGGGTCGCAACTATTGATGGTCGAGGGCACGCGACGAAAGGGAAAGCGACTGCGGCGGGCGCGGGCAGCGCGATGTTCCATCCCGCGCCAGGGCCACGGACGAGCCGAGGCTCAGACTGCCGGGGATTGTCACCCGAGCCTGAGAAGCGAGCCGAGCCCGAACTGGGCTGACACGCGCACCCTTGGCGGCCACAGCCACAGCCACAGCCAGCCACAGCCACGGCCACCGCGGCGGCGGCAAGCAGCACCAGCACGGGCGCCGACCGCAAGCATCCGGAGCGGGAGCACAGCATCGCCCCAGGGGTGCCGGCGTTTTCTGACCGTAGGCCGAAGCGATGCGCCCGGGATCAGCGAGCGTGGGCTGCCGCCCGGACGATGGTCCCGCAGGGATGGTGGGGGTCGATGAAGAAGTGCGTCACCACGCTGTAGGTCACGCGGGCAGTCTGACCATTGCCGATGAAGCGGCCAGAGATCGTCGCGTGGTGGGTCCCGTTGTGCCGGCCGTAGGAGATGCTCGGGTAGCTGCCAGCCGCTCGAAACGTGCCGTCACGGCGGATCACTATCGACTTGTCCACCACCGTGCTGTGGCCGGCTCCGCAGTAGAAGTCATAGCCGCCGACGAACCCCAGGACGTGACGCCCATCGCGCGAGATGCGGAACGACACCGAGCTCCGCTGGTGGGCATCGCCGTAACCGCCCGGGCCGGCATGATTATTCATGTACTCCTCGCCCGAACCGCTGTAGTGCTTTCCGTGCGCGGGAGAGACTGCCAGGGCCACCGTGGCCACGGCGAGAGCACAGAGCGTGGCGCCGACCACGGTGACCACCCGAGGAACCAGGAGGCGGTAAGCGAGGCACCGTCGCGCGCCAGATTTGCTGCTGGACTCCGACGAGGGGCTCCAGGCGACCATCAGCGCTTGTCCTTTCGGTCGAGACGTAGCAACGACGGATCGTCTCAATACACTGGATGTCTGTCAAGACAACGGTCTCAGCATCGCCATAGCGGCGTGCTCACCGACGGCTGTACGTTGCCCCACATATCCTGCTGGTACCCCAACTGTGGAGCACCACGCCC
>JALYTU010000715.1 GCA_030854125.1 Actinomycetota bacterium
TGCTTTCCTCGCCCGAACGAGTCAGGTTCTGACGCTCGCGTTGGGACGTAAGGGCGCGCCGGCTGCGAGCGGCGCCCGGATCGTGTGGTCCTCGTCGTCGCCGGATGCAGGGCGGGGGTCACGGGGTGCAGAATCACGGCGCTGCGTATGCAAGGCCGGTCGGCGCCACCGACGCTGTCGCTTCCTGCGCCGCTCACGACGGCAAGCGCGCGCGGACGATCCAGATGTCGCCGATGCACTCGTGCGGTTCGTACCGGTCCGGTTGGAGAAAGCGATCGTTCGATTCGTAGAAGATCGTCGAGCGCTGGAGGGTCTGCGCGACTGTCGAGGTCGGCGGCTGAACACGGGGCGCTACGCGGATAGCATCCCAGTTCCCGAGCTCCTGGTGTCGTCGTCAAGCACGATCCGGCCGGAGCCCGCGACGACGACTTAGGCCTGCTCCTGTTCCTTATGACCGTGAGCCATCGGGCGGCGCAGGTTCGGGCCTACTGACGAGACTCACCCCGAGGTCGCGAGTGTTAGTTCTGGGGCTGCGAGACTCTGGCCTGTGGCAGCGTGGCGAGGGATCTCGAGCTGCATAGGTCGCGCCGCGGGGGTCGCCTGCATGGTGATGATCTGCGGCGCGTGCGGTTCGTCGCATCGTTCCGCGTCCAGAACGAAGCCGAGCCGGCCATCCGTGCAGCCGCTCACGACCTCCGCCCGCGCTGCTACGTCTTTGCGCCCGGTCACTAGGTCCCCAGCGGCGCGTCTGATCGCGATCCTGCCGGCGGCGCGACGGCAGGGCTTGTTCGACTGGACGCCGGCGGTCGCGGTGGGCGGCCAGGCCGCGGTCTGGATCTCGCGGGTCAAGGCGTTTCACGAAGCTGGATTCACGATCACGCTGCTGCGTTGCGACCAGCGTTTGGTCACGCTCGCCCTGCATGCCGGCGGGTCACAACCGGGTGGAACCGGCTGGCGTTACGGAGATGCGATAAGTACGGCAGAGAGCCGGATCGTGGTCGCCGCGTTCAACAGCGCGTTTCAGAAGAGCTACGGGGCGGGTGGATTTGAGCTGGACGGTCGCGCCGGTTGGCCGCTGCGTCGTGGGACCGCATCAGTGGTGATCTATCGCGACGGGTTTGCTGACATCGGTCGCTGGCACCAGACCGTACCTGCCACCGGTCGCCCGGTGGCGGCCGTCAGACAGAACCTTGGCTTGTTGATAGACGGCGGGCGTATACCGCCGAATGTCGACACCTGCATCAAGGTGTGTTGGGGCGATCCGCTGCACGAACAACCGATCGTCGCCCGCTCGGCCCTCGGGATCAATGCCGGCGGCGATCTGGTCTGGGCGGCCGGCCACAATCTCTCTGTCCGTGCCCTGGCAGAGGCGCTTGCTGGCAAGGGCGTCATCCGCGCGATGGAGCTCGACATCAATCCCAGGTGGGTTGCGGGCTATCTCTACGAGCATCCGCGGCGCGACGTTGCCCCGGTACCGATCCCGCTCGTGCCCGGACAGACGGGGATCCCAGGCCAGTTCCTCGACCCCTACTTTCGAGACTTCTTCAGCGTCATCACCCGGTCACACTGACAATCGCGCATAGCGAGCAGACGCCTTCCCTCAAACGCCACGATCAGCTCGCTGCGGCGCGTTCGGTTTCGCCCAAGAGCATTTGTCGCCCGCACCAAACCGGACGAGCGCGATCAACGCTGGCCGAGCGTCCGCACCCGCCAAACCGGACGACCTGTGGCAACGACTCGATCGCGCGGACTGAGCCCGATCTGCGCCATGGCGCCGAGGCGATCGCCCAGATCCGAGCGTCGCGCGAGACCCGCAATTGGCTTCCGCAAACGCGCCGGCCTACGGGATTAAGGCGTCTCGGGCCTGGGCGAGCATGTACACGGCCGGCGCTTCGACTCCTGACACTGGGGCCGAAGACGACGGGTAGCGGCTGGCGCGATAATGCCCGACACTGTTGCGATGTGCACTGTCCCCTTCCGATCGTCCCGTCGCTCAGCGCCCAGGACAAGGTATGAGTCATCGGAGCCCAAATGACCGATGATCGCGAGGAGCGGAGCGCAGGGCGGCGGTTTGAGTTTCGCTTCACACCGGCTTACCGACGCGCCGCGCGGATCTTCGGCATCACGCCGGACCGGGCCTGGGTGACGATCGACGGCGAGGCTCTACAGGCCCGGTTTGGCCCGTGGCGGTTGCGGACACCGCTGGCCAACGTGACTGCCGTGGAGATCACCGGGCCCTACGCCTTCGTGAAGACCGCGGGACCGGCTCACCTGGGCATCACGGATCGAGGCCTGACCTTTGCCAGCAATGGTGATCGCGGCGTCCTGATCACGTTTCGCCAACCCGTGCCCGGC
>JALYTU010000098.1 GCA_030854125.1 Actinomycetota bacterium
GGTGCTGCCCGCCTGAGTAGCGCTCCCGCACAAGAAACGCCTGCATCCGCGCGACCCCGAGCCCATGCGCATCCGGCGGGCTGGGGTAGCGCTCCAGAAACGCGAGCAGGATCTCGGCGTCCATGTGGGAGAACAACCGCAGCGGCCCGGGCCAGAACCGCTCGAGCTCTGCGCGGAGCTGATTCATCACCGCGGTGCGCGTCTGGACGAGATCCTCACGCGCGCGGGTCAGCGCCCGGATCGCCTTCGTCTGATCGCAGTCAGGCTCAAGGATCCGGAAGCGATGATGATCGGTGCGCGCGAGCTCACAGAGCACGAACGCGTCAAACCGGTCGGACTTCCCGCCCGACACACGAAACCGATCCCGTGCAGCCGCAACCTTGTTGGGATGCAACGCCAACACCTCCAGCCCCGCGTCAAGCAGTCGCTCGACGAGCATCCCGTCCGGTCGCTCGATCGCGACCAGCCGCACCTGGAGCCGCACCAGCGTCCGGCACAACGCGCTCAGGCCCTTCTCGTCATGCACAAACGTGCCGGCCAGCACCTCGCTGCCGTCCTCGTCGGCAACCAGCACATCGTGCTTCTCGGTTGCCCAGTCGATCCCGGCATACCGACATCCCATCTCACCCTCCCATCATCGAGTCGCCTTCACAGCGCCCCGACCGGGAGGTACCGTTGCGGATGCTCATAGACAAGGCCCTCGCAGTTCGGGGCTACGTCCTGTTGCCGCTTGCGGCACCTCACCACCGTCGGGACGGGCTGGTCTTTGGCAGGCCCTGCACGAAAGGGCAAGCAATCGTGGCCCTCTCCCGGCGGCGGTCGAGGCCACAACAGCATGTCCTATGAGCGATCGCCCGCTGCGCGCGGCGCGAGGGGCGAAAGTGATCGTCCGAAGGGGTGCGCTTTCCGCGCGTAGGGGGTCTCCCGATCGATCACCTCGGCGGCTCTCGGCGTGATGAAAGGGGGTTCGCGTCGCGGACCACTACGTCGCTCAGAATCCGCAAGCGGAATGACTTGCGGGAGAAGGAGTGCGCCGGCACCACCTCGGTGACACGCGGCGAGTCGAAGTCCTTGGCCTATTGTTTTCGCTGTCTACCAGGCGGTGGGTCGCACACGCTCCGGCGATCGGGAGTCAGGACGGGGCGATCTTGGTGAGCAGTCCGGAGCGCTTGAGCCTGAGACTGGTGTTCATCACGTGCTGTTAGAACCGGTCTTATCACGGGCTGAGCTTCGGGATCGCGAGTGCGATTACCGCGATCGTGGTGAGCACGGCGACGAGTTGGGCTTGTTGCTGTCATTGGTCCGTTTTCAGGACGGCGTGAGTGGCGATCGGGGCGTCGATGACGGGGGCGTTGTGGGTTTCTGACGAAGTTGACCTTGATGGTGTTGGTGATGGCGTGCGTCTACCAGGCGCGTCTGGTCGCGCTGGCGACCGGCGAAGTCTCGGCCCAGAGCGCGATCGCGGTGAGCCATTCAAAGAGCTTGCGCTTGATGTTGGGACTCATGTCGTTCTCTCCTTGCTTAGCGTGGTGACTGCGGCGGATGGTGTCCGTGGCGCCGGAGTCGCCGGCGACACCCACCGGGGGTTAGAGGCGGCGGGCGGCGGCTTCGGCGATCGGCAGTGCGAAGATCGCGCCCGCGGTAAACAGTCCGACCAGCTCGAGCTGGAACATGGTCAGGGCGTCTCGCCTTAGTCCCAGCTGCTGTGGGCGGAGGCTTCGGCGATTGCGAGCGCGAAGCGCGATCGTGGTGAAGAGTCCAACGAGCTCGAACTTGAGGCTGGTCATGCTGTTCTCCTTGGGGTTTGGGTTGGTTAAACAGATGGTGGTTAGGCGGTTGCTGTGCGGGGGGTCCGTCGTGCGGTGAGACGGGGCAGTGCGAGCCTGATCCGGGGTCGCCTGCGGGTCTCGGCGACGTGGCGGCTGTGCTCGGCGTCGCGGAGTAGGTCATTGATGTGCTCGCGTGCGGCGAGGTAGGTAATCGTGGCGCTCATGACGTTCTCCTTACCGGGCCGTGCGGGCGGCGGCTTCCGCGATTGGGAGCGCGAGCATCGCAATCGCGGTGAGCGGAGCGATCAGCTTGAGCTTGATGCTGGTCATGGTGGCCCTCCTGTGGGCGGTTTGAATTGTGCGAAACGGGCCAGGGAACACGGACAACCATCGGAAGACCGCCGGTGAGAAGGACTTGTAAGCGATCGTTGATCGGTATATGCTGTTCGCATGAGCAAACGGACCATGCAGGAGGCGACGTTCCTGATCCTGACTGCGCTGGCCGGAGGCACCCAGCATGGATACGGGATCATCACCGACGTCAAGCAGATCTCCAACGGGCGTGTCCGACTGCGCGCCGGAACCCTGTACACGGCTCTGGACCGTTTGCGCACCGAGAAACTGATCGACTCAGACCGCGAGGAGATCGTCGATAACCGGTTGCGTCGCTACTACCGGCTCACGCCCACCGGCGCGGAGCGACTCGCCCAGGAGGCCGATCGTTTGCGCTCAAGCGCCCATGCCGCATTGTCACGACTGGATCTCCGCGCAGGAGGGGCGGCGATGACATGACCGATGAGACGCGACTCGAGCGCCGCTATCAACGGCTGCTGGCGTTCTACCCGAAAGCCTTCCGCCGCGAGCACGAGCGCGAGATCCTCTCAGTGCTCATCTCCGGCGCCTCAGATGGCCAGCGCCGACCCCGGCTCATCGAGGCCACCGATCTGATCAGAAATGCGATCTTCATGCGCCTGCGCCACACCAGGGTGCCAAGTTCTTGGGAACACAGGCACGCACGACTCATGCTCCCAGTACGTGTTCTGATCGGCACCTGGCTCCTATTCCTCACCGCGATTCTCTACGGCTATGGCCGCGGCGGCTGGTGGGGGCTGCTGCTCCTGCCGGCTGCGGCGCTGCACTTCTACATCGCTTATCGCCTGCGGCATGCCCTTCGGAGCTCATCGCGCTAGGCCGTGTGGGCTGAGGTGAGGCTTACGAGAGTAGGCTTGTCGTATGTCTCACAATGCCACTCATTTGGGTCCTGCGGACATTGAGCAAATGCTTGGTCAGAACGCAGAGATGCGTCGCCTGCTCGCTGAGCACCAGTGGAGCGGCCTGGCACCCTTGAAGTCGCGGGGAGTGTGTCCTGAGTGCTGCGGCTCGAGCCGCAACGGTCATCGGGACGGATGCGCCCTCGAAGCGGCTTTGGGTGCGGCGAATCTGACCTGATAACGCGCCGGCAGCGCTGGCAGTCAGCCCGCTCCCCCGCAGCTGCGGGACACGTGCGAACCTGAAGCATGGCTGATTCGTTTCCACGCCAGAAAGCACGGACCCGGAACTTCACCCTGGGCGCGCCACGCAGCTTCGCGGTGGCCGCTGACGGGAGCCGGGTCGTGTTCCTCCGGTCCCCGGCCGGGGATGACCCGCGAACCGCGTTGTGGGCGTTCGACCTCGCCGAGGGGCGCGAGCGTCTCGTCGCCGATCCGGCCGATCTGGTCGCGGGAGCTTCTGGAGAGGACCTGTCGATCGCGGAACGGGCTCGACGGGAGCGAGCGCGAGAGACCGCCGGGGGGATCGTCGCCTACGCGACGGATCGGGACGCGCAGGTCGCGGCGCTGGTCCAGTCCGGCCGGCTCTTTGTCGCCGATCTGCTCGCCGGCGGAGTGCGCGAGCTGGACGTCCCGACCCCCGTGTTCGATCCACGACCGGACCCGTCGGGCCGGCAGGTGGCCTTCGTTCACGAGCGAGCCCTGCACGTCGTGCGGATCAGCGACGGCGAGGTGACGCGTCTCGCCGGGGAGGCTGCGGCGACCGTGAGTTGGGGCACGGCCGAGTTCGTTGCCGCGGAGGAGATGGAGCGCGGCCGGGGCTACTGGTGGTCACCCGACGGCGACGCCCTGCTGGTGACCCGTGTCGACGAGTCGCCGGTCGGCGAGCTGTGGATCACCGACGCCGCTGACCCCGGCAGTCCGCCCCGCGCCGTACGCTATCCGGTGGCCGGCTCACCGAATGCATCGGTAAATGCGCACCTGGTCCGGCTCGACGGCGGCGCTCCGCTCGCGGTGCAGTGGGACCGCACACGGCATCCGTATCTCGCCGCGGGGCACTGGGATGAGCACGGGCCACTGATTGCCGTGCAGACGCGGGACCAACGGGAGCTGACCGTTCTCGCGGTCGACCCGCTGACCGGAGCGACCTCGTCGCTGTCCACCCAGTCCGACGAGAATTGGGTCGACCTGATCGGCGGGGTCCCGCGACGCCTGGCCGACGGACGGCTGGTCACGGTTGCGGGCCAGGACGACGCGCTGTCGCTGTTCATCGGCGGCACCCCCGTGACGCCACCCGAGCTCGAGGTCCGGACGGTGCTTGGGACCGCCGGCGAGAACGTGCTGTTTGCGGCCAGCACCGATGCGACGGAGGTCCAGGTGTGGCGCTGGGAGAGCACTGGCGCGTTGACGCCCCTCACATCGGCCCCTGGTGTGCACACCGCGGTGGCCGGTGGCTCGGTCTGCGTCGTGGGCTCGGCTGCGATCGAGCACGACGGGACGCGCTGGTCGGTGAGAGATCACGTGTTTGCGACGCATGCGAGCGCGCCGATCGTCAGGCCCGCGCTGCAGCTGCTGGCCGTCGGTGACCGGGGGCTGCGGGTCGGGCTTCTGCTGCCGCGTGATCACGAGCGTGGGTCGCGGCTGCCGGTGCTGATGGATCCCTACGGCGGTCCCCATTTTCAGCGTGTCGTGGCCGCCCGCTCCTACTGGCTCGAGTCGCAGTGGCTGGCCGATCAGGGCTTTGCGGTGATCGTCGCTGACGGACGCGGTACGCCGGGTCGCGGCCGAGCGTGGGCCCGTGCGGTCCACGGCGATCTCGCCGGGCCGGTGCTCGAGGATCAGATCGACGCCCTCGCTGAGGTGGCTGCCGGCCATCGGGACCTGGATCTGGGTCGGGTCGCGATCCGGGGCTGGTCGTTTGGCGGCTACCTCGCGGCGCTGGCGGTGCTGCGCCGGCCCGATGTCTTTCACGCCGCCGTGGCCGGCGCCCCGGTCACCGAATGGCGGCTGTACGACACGCACTACACCGAGCGCTACCTGGGCGTCGATCCCGACGGCGTGGACCGCCCGGCCTACGCCGGGTCCTCGCTACTGGACGACGCCGCGGCCCTGCGGCGTCCGCTGCTGCTCATCCACGGGCTGGCCGACGACAACGTCGTCGCCGCCCACACCTTCCAGCTCTCACAACGTCTCACCGAGTCAGGCCGCCTTCACACCGTGCTGCCGTTGACGGGGGTCACCCACATGACTCCACAGGAAGCGGTGGCGGAGAACCTACTGACGCTGCAGGTGGACTTCCTGCGTGGAGCCCTAGGCGCGGTCACCCACGCCGGTCTAGCTCCGTCCTAGAGTTCCGCCGATGCGTGTCGCGACCCATGACGGCTCCTTTCATGCCGACGAGGTGTTCGCCATCGCCGCGCTCGGACTGCTGGGCGCGCCCGTGGAGGTGATCCGCACCCGCGACCGCGATACGGTCGCGCGGGCCGACCTGCGCGTCGACGTCGGGTTTCGAGACGACGCCGGCAGCGGAGACTTCGATCACCATCAGCGTGAGTTCGACGCGGTCCGCGACAACGGAGTGCGCTTCGCGTCCTTCGGCTTGATCTGGCGGGAGTTCGGCACCCGGATCTGCGAGGGCGATGCCGAGGTCGCCGGTCTCGTCGACGCCTCCCTCGTGCAGGCAGTGGACGCCAACGACACCGGCCAGCAGCTCACGCACTCGCTGATCGATGGGGTGCGGCCGATGACCGCCAACGCGATCATCGGCGGCTTCAACGCGCGTTGGGACGAGACGCTCACCGTTGAGCAGGAGCGGGCGCGCTTTGACGCCGCGGTCAATCTGGCCCGCGGCATTCTCGAACGCGAGCTGGCCTCGGCCGCCTCGGGACACCGGGCCGAGCAGATCGTTCGGGCCGCGATCAGCGCCGCCGCCGATCCCCGTGTGCTCGAGTTGCCGGTCAACGCACCCTGGAAGCAGGTGGTCGTTCCCGAGGCCCCCGAAGCTCTGCTCGTGATCTACCCCAAACGTCAGGGATTCGGTCTTGAGGCGGTGCCGCGGGAGCTCGGTGGGTTTGAGAACCGCCACGACCTGCCGGCCGCCTGGGGCGGTCGTGAGGGCGCCGATCTCGTCGCCGTCACGGGGGTGCAGGACGCGCTGTTCTGCCACGCCAAGCGCTTCCTCGCGGTGGCCCGGTCCCGCGAGGGGATCGAGCAGCTCGCCGCCCTCGCGCTCCACGACGAATGAGCGATCCCGATCGCCTCCAGCGGTTCGTCGAGGCTCAGGACGGCGGCTTGATCTATGAGACCGCGTGCAGCGAGCTGCGGGCCGGGCGCAAGCGGTCGCATTGGATGTGGTTCGTGTTCCCGCAGTTGGCCGGCCTCGGAAAGACCCCGACGTCGCAGCGCTATGCCATCGCGTCGCGGCAGGAGGCCGAGGAGTACCTCGCGCACCCCGTTCTCGGCCCCCGGCTGACCAATGCTGCCGAGATTCTCCGCCAGCTGCGCGGCCTGAGCGCGACCGACGTCTTCGGGGGCATCGACGCCATGAAGCTGCGTTCGTCAATGACGCTGTTCGCCAGTGCTCGACCGGGCAACCCGGTATTCCAGCAGGTCCTCGACGCATATTTCGACGGGGTGCCGGACGAGGCGACCGGACGCCTACTCGACGCGCCCTCCCGCTGACCGGCGGGCCACTGGCCGCATGACAAGCGCGGTAGAGTTGTTGTCGACTCAACCAAAAGTGAGGACTCCGTGGACGTCGAGATCTGGTCTGACATCGCCTGCCCGTGGTGCTATGTCGGCAAGCGCCGCTTCGAGAGCGCGCTGGCCCAGTTCGAGCACGCCGACGAGGTGCGGGTGACGTGGCGCAGCTTCGAACTGGACCCGACGGCCCCTCGGGAGCGCGAGGGCGACCTGGCGGCGCGCCTGGCCGAGAAGTACGGGATGACCCTCGAGCAGGCCCAGGCGTCTCAGCGCCAGCTGACCGAGGTGGCCGCGAGCGAGGGGCTGAACTTCCGGTTTGACATCGCCCGCAGCGGCCTGACCTTCGACGGGCACCGCATCATCCACCTGGCCGCCGAACACGGGTTGCAGGACGCGATGAAGGAGCGGTTGCTGCGCGCCTACTTCGGCGAGGGCGAGCTTGTCGGCGACGGCGAAACCCTGATGCGGCTGGCCACCGAGGTCGGCCTGCCCGAGCCCGAGGTTCGCGCGACCGTGGATGGGGACCGCTATGCCGACGCGGTCCGCGAGGACGAAATGGCCGCCCAGCGGCTTGGTATCTCCGCGGTTCCGACGTTCGTCGTGAACCGTGCGCTCGGAGCTTCGGGAGCGCACCCGTCCGAGCAGCTGCTCGACCTGCTGCGCCAGGGCTGGGCGCGCCAGGCTCCGGTCACCTAGCGGCGGCCCGCAGCGAATGCCCGCCGCGGATCCGAACCGGGGCGACCAGCCGAGCTCGGCCTTGATCCGGGCGTTGCTGCTGCGCGCCGGGCGCAGCACCGCGCGGACCGGTATCGCGAGCCCGTCCGGTGCGCTCGTGTAGGTTTCCGCCCATGCGCGTACCAATCACACTGGACCTCCACCTCCCGAATTTCAACTACCCCGGCGTCGGCTCCGATGAGCTGTTCGACACCCTCGTCGAGATCGCCGGCACCGCCGAGCGGTCGGGCTTCAGCTCCGTCTCGCTGATGGATCACCTGCACCAGATCCCCGGGGTCGGCCCCGAGGAGAACTGGATGTTCGAGGGCTCGACGATGCTCGCAGGCATCGCCGCCCGGACCTCGAC
>JALYTU010000716.1 GCA_030854125.1 Actinomycetota bacterium
GCCGCGGCCCGGCGGGCTTGCGGGTAGCAAGCGGCGCCGGCGACGGCGCGGGCGTTGCGTCTTCGCGGTCCAGGCGGCTGCGCATCTCCTCGAGCTGGGCGTCACCCAGGCCGGCGTCTCTCTGCATACGCTCTTGGTGGTCGGCGAGGCCGGACTCGAGCGGCCGGTCGAAGTGGCGCGGCGCGCCGGCGATCGCGCGGTCCTTCGCGCCGGGGTGACGCTCGAGGATCTTTCGCGCGTTCTCGGCGCTCGCGGGTGTCCTTGAGCGGTGCGCCTGGAGGTAGCGGCGCGCGGCCGACGCCTCGCCGGTCATGGCAAGAGGTTGTCGTGGATCCACTTGGGCTGCGCCATGAGATTGCTCACGACTCGGCTGCCGAGGCTGGGAGCCGACGGGGCGGGTCCGGTGACGCTCTTGGTGGTCCCGACCGATCCGCTGTAGTTGTCGGTGACGTAGCCCTGCGCGGCGATCTGCTGCCGCTGCTGCGCCGGCGTCGGCAGCGGCGCGATCTGTGTGGTGGTGTGCGTCGTGCCACCGCTCGTCGAGCCGCTTGAGGGGGGATGGATGCGGTCGACCAGCGTACGGCCGGTTGCGTCCTTGGTCACGGTTCGCGCGACGATGAACACGCCGAGGATCACGAGGAGCAGCCCGCCGCGCATCAGTTGGTCTGTGGCTTGCCAAGGAACTTGGCTTTGAGGAGGTCGGTGACGCCGCCCTTGCCGGTCCAGCCGCCGCGGACGAGGGCGAGCATGAGTACGGCGCCGAGGATCATCAGCACGACGCCGGCGAGTTCGTCGCCCGCGCTCACTTCTTGCCGCGGCCGACACCGAAGCCGGCCGTGCCGTTGACGTGGAGGTGAATGAGGCCGAGGTAGAGGATCGCCGCGCCGAGCAGCCACGGCATCGGTGACTGTTTGAAGTTGAGGATCTCTGACACGTGCGACGGCACGGGCGCGTTGCTTGCGGTGCCGGACACCGCGACGCGGCTGTAGGGGTAGTTGGCTTGGATCCCGCCGTCGGGGACGCCGCGGCCGCCGACGAGGGGGCTTGAGGGGTGCACGCCGGCCATTTGCGCCCACGACTCGACGCCGATGCTGGTGACGTCTGGGCGGGCGAACAGCCCGCCCGTTTGGTCCTGTCCGATGGCCATGAGGTCAGGCCCCCGAGAACAGGGTCTCTTCGACGAAGTGCACGTGCGCGTTCGGGTTGAGCGTCGTGCCGTTGGTGATTTTCACCACGAAGTTGAGCTCGGAGACGCCGCGGGGGTAGATCAGGTCCCGTTCGGGGTTGTTGATCTCGAGGTCGAGGCACATGTAGCCGGGCCGCAGCCGGCCGAAGTATGAGCGGCCGTTGAGCTCGAGGAGATGCAGCGGGCCCTGCCCGGCCGGGCCCGCGTAGACCCGGGGTTTGCGGTTCCCGCCGTACTCCAGGCGCGCCTCATCGAGCGCGACGCCGGGGTCGATCTGGGTGACGCCGCCGTTGTCGATGTAGAGGTAGTAGGCGATCAGCTGCCCGGCGTTTTTGATGAACGGCGCCTTGACGTCCCCGGTGTTCTGGAACGGCTGGTTGGACGCGATGAAGCCGTGTAGCCAGCGCAGGTCGGGGATCGCGACCATCCGCCCTTTCTGCGTCTCGACGTAGGGGATGTCGAAGAACGTGAGCAGCGGGAACCAGCTGCCGGTGAGGGTCGCGGTCGACCCGCCGGCGAGGACGAACACGTCAGCTGACAGCGCGGGCTCTGCTGTCCAGTTGAGATAGTTCGCGTCGCTCTGGGCGAACAGCGCGCCGGTCAGCGTCGTCGGGTCGTGAGCGATCGGCAGTTCATACATCAGCACGATGGGGTAGGTGCCGTTCGCGATCACGCCGGGCATCGGGTTGCCGGTCAGCGGGTCTGTCGCCGGCGCGGTCGAGACGTCCTCCTTCGGGTTGCGGTAGAGCCGCTGGCGGCGGACGCGCAGGTCGAGGCCCTCGCACTGGATCAGCGATGTCTGGCCGTTCGCCTGGAGCGTCATCCGCTTGCACGGCGCGTTCCACGGCCACTGGTAGGTCGAGGTGACGGTGCCGGCGCCGGCGACGACCAGCGATCCGGCGAACATCAGCGCGACGGTTGAGAGGACCCCGATGTTCTGGATCCGCTGATCCATCCGCGACCCGCCGAGACCGGTGTAGGCCAGCGATGCCTGGGGGACGTCGTTCTGCTCGGTCTCCTGATTGAAGTAGGCGAGGTCATCGATGAACGTGCCCTCCGGCGGCATGTTCACGAAGAACGCGGCGGCGCCCTTCCCGGTCGCTGCGCCGCTGATCGGCCGCAGCCCGGCGGCGGCGGCGTCACGGATCTCGGCGTCGCGGCAGGGG
>JALYTU010000717.1 GCA_030854125.1 Actinomycetota bacterium
GACGCTGATGATCGCCCCGAGGACGAGCATCAGTCCGTCCAGGCTCGACGCAGCACCGCGACCAGGGAGAGCCCCGCGGGAAGGGTCCCGCCGCGGGCCAGCCAGGCCGCCTCGGCCCGCAGCGGCAGTTCGAGCACGCTGTTGAGCCACTGAGGGCCGACATCCAGGTCCGTCGTGTACCCGTCATTGGGCCCACGCCGGCGCTGCGCGAGCCGGACCGCCGCGGCCGGCGCCAGCAGCAGACTGTTGAACGAGCTGATCCGGCACACGTTCCAGCCGGCGGCGGTGACCGCGACCCGCAGGGAGCGCCGCGAGTAGCGCCGGAAGTGGTGGTTGGCCTCGTCGTGGAGGGACCACAGCGCCTGGTAGGCGGGCACGGTGACCAGCAGGAATCCGCCGGGCCGAGTCACCCGGAGCAGCTCGGACAGCGCCGGCGCGTCATCTTGCGTGTGCTCGATCACGTCCAGGCAGGTGATGAGATCAAAGTTCGCGTCCCTGAAGGGCAGCTCCTCAAGGCGTCCGACGATTACCTCGCCGAGCTTGCGGCCGCGCGCCATCTGGGCTGCGTCGGGGTCGAGCTCGAGACCGGCGACAGTGCCGTAGTCGACGAGCTCCTCAAGGGTGCGGCCCGATCCACAGCCGGCGTCGAGAATCTGCGCCCGGCGGGGCAGCGGCAGGCGGTCGAGCTCGGCGCGGATGATCCGCCTGCGGCCCCGATACCACCAATGATGATCGTCGACCGCCATGGTCGCCCGCATCAGCGCCTGATCCATGACCTGATGGTGTCAGCTACGTGACGGCGACAGAGTCCTGGCCGGCGACGGCGCACCGGGGAGCGCCAGCGTGAAGCTCGCACCGGCGCTGGAGGGGGGATCCAGACGCAGTTCCCCGCCCATCCGCTCGGCGAGCTCGCGGCCGATCGCGAGACCCAGCCCGAACCCGGCCTGTCCCCGGGTGTCACGTCCGCGGTGAAAGCGCCGGAAGATCTGGTCGCGTTCGGCGTCCGGGACCCCGGGGCCCTGATCGCGGACCGTGATGCTGGCGACGTCACCGGGTACGAGCGCGACCGCCAGCTCTGACTCTCGCGGACTGATCCGCACGGCGTTGTCGAGCAGGATGCGCAGGATCCGGGCGATACTCCCCGGGTCCCCCGATGCCCACGCGGGGGCGCCGTGATCCTCGAGCCGCAGCGTGATTCCCCGTTCGGTCGTGCCGAGCTCGAATTCGGCCATCACCGCTCGGCTCAGCTCGCCGAGCTCGACCGGCTCGGAGCGCAGCTCGACCCGAGCGTCCAGGCGAGAAAGATCGAGCAGGTCAGCGGCCAGCCGCCCGAGCCGGTGCGACTGCCCACGGGCACGGCTCAGCAGGTCACGCGCGTCCTCGATGTCGGGGTGCTCGCCCTGCAGATCGTCATGCAGCAGCTCGAGCATCCCGTCCAGCGACGTCAGCGGGGTTCGCAGCTCATGTGACGCGGTGGCGACGAACGAGCGCCGCGCCTCCTCCTGCTCGCGCAGCCGTTGCTGCATGGACGCCAGTGTCCGCGCGAGATCGCCCACCTCGTCGCGGGCACGGTCCACCGGAACCTCGAGGGCGGGCGACTCATGCGTCAGCTCCAGCGCCGCCTCGCGCAGGCGGCGCAACCGGCGCACCAGGGTCGCGGCGAGTGGGATCCCCAGGATGAGGCTGAGAGCCAGGCCGGCCAGCACCGCGGTGATGAAGGCCGTGCGAACGACGTCGACCGCGCCGGTGATCTGGTCCACGGACTTACGCACCGCGAGCACGTAGAGCACCTCGCGCGAGTCCGTGTTCTCGTTGCTCACGAACGGGATCGCGGCCTGCGCGTACTGGCGCCCGTCGATCGGTCCAAAGCCGAAGTGGTGCTGCCCGGTGCGAAACGCGATCGCCACGTCCCCGTAGGCGTCGTCGTTTTCCCGAGGAAAGATCAACGGTTGGCTGCCGCTCCCGTCCTGTTGGGGGTCGCCGAGCACGGTGACCGTCGCGCTGATCCGGTCCGCGAGCGCCCGCTCGGCACCGGCCAGCGCGGCCCGCTCGGAGGCGGAGGTGTCGATCCGCCCCAGCTGCAGGCCGGCGAAGATGGCCCGGGTGCGCTTGTTGAGCTCGTGGCGCAGGGTCGTCTGCTCGGCCCGGCGCAGGCTGTTCTCGAGCGGACCCAGCAGCGCGAGCGCAGCCACCGCGAGCGTGGCCACCGTGGTCACCAGCACCACCCCGATGATCCGGCTGCGCAGGCCGAGCGCGCTGCTCGGCCAGCCTACGCGGCTCCGCGGCCCGCCCTCCCCGCGGGCCGGCATCTACGCGGCCTCCACCGTCGACCCGGCAGGGTCCATCAGGGCC
>JALYTU010000099.1 GCA_030854125.1 Actinomycetota bacterium
GCCCTGACACTGGTGGGCCGCCACGCACTCGCGCGCTGGTGCCAGACGGCAGCCGATCTGGCCAGCGCGACGCCAGATCCAGACACACCTCAGTCATAGCTCGAGGGCAGAGCCAGCTCGAGCATCCCTTGTATACGTCTGGCCGCCGTTCGTGCCCGATCGTGCGAGTCTCGTGGGCGACCTTGCAGGGTGCTCGTGTGATTGAGGAGCGCTAGCGAAGCGTGCTCAGCTCGGGCGGCGCGGCCAGCGCGACGGCCGCGGCCGCGACTTCGGCAGCGCGAGGATGCGCTGGGTTGAGCGCTTTCGTCCCCGTCTCTCATCCTGAGCCCGGTCCCCGTCTTCACTCCGACCGACCTCCAGGAAGAGCAGGAGCACAGCTCCCCCGATAGCAACACGATCGTGAACAGCTGACCGATCAGGCCGTGAACCAGCACAGCGCACATCCCGCCGGCGAGGACAAGTACGCCCGCTGGCTGTCTTGGCCTGCGCTTGCTGCGCCCGCAGCGGCGCGAGTCGCGTCATCGTTGCGAGCCGGTCCGGCGCGGCGCCGGCGCGGCAGCTCGTCGCTCATTCAACGGCGCTGATCAACGCGCGTAAGACGGAGACATGGGCGCTGAGCGCCTTACGTCCGCCTAGGGTGAGCGAAATCCAGGTGGTGCGGCGCCCGCGATCGACGCTCTTGCGGCGCTTTAGGTAGCCGACGTTTTCGAGTGCAGCGAGGTGTTTGGACAGCACGGAATCGCTGACGTGCAGGGTGTCGCGGATGGTGGAGAACTCGGCCTCGGAGACCGCCATGAGGATGGTCAGCAGCTTGAGTCGTGTGGGGGCAACGAGGTTCGCGTCGAGCTCTGCCATTCATGCGTTGATCAGCAGAAGCGCGAGGCCGGCGATCGCGGCGAGGCCGATCGCTGCAAGCCACGCCGCCGACTCCGGGCGCCCGTGGACCGCGGGCCGGGCGCGGTACGCGCGCATCCAGCGCCGGCCGCTGAGCGCGTACGCGGCACCGCCGACGATCGACCCGAGCCCCACCAGCCACCACTGTGCTTCGTACGCCGCGACGATTGCCGCCGTAGCGGCGATCGCATACGACGCCGATGCGGCAGTGCCGGTTCCCAGCACAACGCGACTGGCCAAGCCGCTGAGCCAGACGCCGTTGAGCCGGGGAAACCGCGCCAGCTGCACTCCCGCCACCGCGGCGAAGGCCGCAAGGCCGGCTACCAGCGCCCAGACGGCACCGGTAGCGAGGCCGACGGCGCTCGTCGCGATCTGGGCGGCGATCGCTGCGCTTATGGACGTAAAGAACCACGAGGGCGTGGCGAGACGGTGGGCGAGCGTCGCGCGCGACGCCTCGGCGTCGTTCAGCGCTGCCGAGGCCTCTGCGGCGGTCGGGTGCTCGGGCGTGTTTTCCATGTTGGAAAGCACACCGCCAACTTTCCACATTGGCAAGTCCGGAACCCAGGCGCACGAAACAGGAGCACGGTTTCGGGCGCCTTCGGCGCGGCGCGCATCACAAGGCAGCCAGGCGCTGACCCCGACGGTGCCCGCGCAGGTCGTCGACGTTCGCGCGGAACGGGCTGTACCCCGCGGAGTCGCCTGACACCCCCCGCCACGAGCAGCGGATCCACACGATGCACGCCGGCCGTACGGCTCGGAGCGGCAAAACGTCTGGCGTACACGGCGGCGAAGTTGCTGCCGGCGGGTGGCTGCGAGCTGGTGCTGCGGGCTGGGCGCGGCCCTCAGCACTGGGCTGCGGCGCGCGACGCACACTCGACCAAGAACACGGACCCCCCGTTAGCGCCGGATCCTGTTCCAATGTTCCTCACGGGCCTTGACGGGCGGCCATCGTCGGCCACGAAAGCCGGTGTTGTCCAGCGTTGCGCGTCTTTCGCCGACGGTCCTGAGCTCCGCTGCTGCTCGCGGAATCGATGATGAATCCGCGGGAGCGCGCGCAGATGCCCTGCGATCGATCGAGCCGCTTGCGATCGTTCGCGACGATTGCAAGCGGCTGGCCGCACGAAAGCGGCAATCTGTGACGAGGGCAGGTCGACAACTGCTTCGCCGCTGATCCGCAGCCTCGAGATCTCGCGATGAGCGCCTTCGATGCTCCCGCCGCGCGATTCGTTGTGCGCACGGCTTGCGCGACGCGGTTCACGCTCCGGACATGTGCCTCGCAGAGGACCTCGACTCGCTGGTTGTGCACCTGCGCTACCCCCTGCGACACCGCGGACGCTGGCGGTCGACGAACCTGCTCGAGAGTTCGCTCGGCGAGGTCCGCCGGCGCACAAAGGTGATGGGCCGGTTCCCCGGCGAGACCAGCTGCCTCTCACTCGTCTGGGCGGTGCTCGACCTGTTCATCAGCCACGCCAGCAACGGCGCGGCGTTCACCGACGTCGACCCACAACACCTCTACCGAATCAAATACCAGCAAGCCGACCCCGACACCATGGACGAGGAGATCACAGCCGCTTAGACTCACACTCGGGAACCGAAACCGCGAGCGAATTTACAGCGGCAAAGGGACGCAACCGGGCACGCCAAAACGCCTGGTCCGTCGTGAAAGCGGGTGCGGCCGCAGCCGCGCCGGCTCCCGGGTCGTGCTCACGTCATCCCGCGGTGAGAGGACCGAACTGGCCCTCGGTGGGCTCTGCTCAGCAGAACCACGGTTCGGTGAGCCGTGGCCTTCCTTCGGTCGATCCCATCTCGATTGTCTCCGGCTCTGGTCTGTGGGGCTCGCCGGTGGCCTCGCGCGCTGCTGCGCGGATGCGCGCGAACGTCAGGCCCGTTGGCTGCTGAGCGGCTGTGCTCTGCTGGACTAGTGGGTCTTCCAGGATTGTTTGACCGGAAATGTCATCGGTCACGCAGCGATGAGGAGGCGTCGTTCGGCTTTGAGGAGGCGTTGGTCGCGGTGGGGGCCGTTGCGGTAGGTGATGTGGTCGGCCATCGCCTTTTTGACGGTGTTCCAGTCGGGGTAGTCGGCGTTGTTGACGACGAACTCGCCGATCGCCCAGAAATGGCACTCGATCCGGTTGAGGAAGCTGGCGTAGGTCGGGGTGAATACCAGCTCGACGTTGTTGTCCTGAGCCCATGCTCGGATGTCGGGGGTCTTGTGCGCGGAGAGGTTGTCTGCGACCAGGTAGATCCGGATGTTCGGCCGGTAGCGCATCCGGATCTGGCGGTAGAACCCGAGGACTTCTTGGCCGCTTTTGTGGGGTCGCAGCCGGCCGTGGAGGCGGTCGGCGTGCACGTCGTAGGCGCCGAACAGGTAGCGCACCCCGCCGTGCTTGCTGTAGGTCGCGCGCAACCGCTCAGGCCGCTTGCGGCTCGCCCATCCAGATCCTTGGTGAGGGATCAGCTGGATCGGTCCCATCTCATCAAAGCAGACCACCACCCCGTCAGGCGGGCACTGGCGATAGAGGCCGAGCACCCGCTCGGCCTTGGCCTGAAAGTCCGGGTCCGGGCTCCACTTCCACGACCGGGTTTTCTGATGCGAGAGCCCAGCGTTGATCAGCGTCTGACGGACCGTTTCCGGCGCGAGCACGATCTCGATCCCGGCCAGATGCGCAGCGAGTCTGGGCAGCGACCAGCGTGTCAACGGCACGCCCTGCGTGTCGGGGCGGGCGCGCGCGACCGACACGATCCGGTCGCGCTGCGCGGGCGTGGTCTTCTTCGGACGCCCGCCCCGATAGTCAGGGTCCAACGAAGCAAACCCGCGATCGTTAAACGCGTGAATCACCTTGCGCACATGCGACTCATCGGTCCGCACCACCGCTGCGATCTGCGGTGCTGGCATCCCGGTCGAGGACGCCAACACGATCATCGCTCGCTGTCGCTTGGACTGGTACTTCGCACGCTTGGAAATCGACTTCAGGCGCGCACCTTCTTCTGGGGAGAGCTCGCGCACGAACACCTCCGGCGGACGCATGACCACCTCCAGGCTCGAGGACACCCATCCTCATTCGCCCTCGGAGCCGCGTTTCCGGTCAAACGTTTGCGGAAGACCCACTAGCTCGCGAGACCGCTCGGGAAGGCATCGCGGTGCTAGTCGCGCCTGAGTTCGTGATCGAGATCGCGATCGACGGCGTCCAGTCCTCAAGCCGCTATCCCGGCGGGGTAGCGCTGCGGTTCGCTCGGGTCAAGCGCTACCGGCCCGATAAAGAACCGGCACAGGCCGACACGATCGATGCACTGCGAGCCCTTAAGAGCGACGAGCTGTCGGGCCTTCGACCGACTGATATTGACCGCCTCGCCCCCGGGCAGTGACTGGAGCAGCGCCCCACGACTAGCAGTAGCGTGGTGAAGGAGACCTGTCGTGGTCGCAGCGTTATCGATATTCTGGTGAAGGTGCTTGCTTGTGCGAATCGGCGGGTGGAGAGGCGGTCTCAGTCAGTGCGCTGACTTTCATTGCACGATCGACGTCGGTGCGGCTCCGACCCCGATCGGTCCGACGCAAATCACCCTCCAGTCGAGCCCGAGGGACGTCACCATGTAAACGCATTAGGCCGCAGACTCTCAGTCCCTGTTCCTCTCGCCTTTAGGGGGCGCCGATGAAAAAGCTGATCAATGCACCCGACGCGGTCGTCGCCGACGCTCTGCGTGGGGTGGAGGCCGCTCACGCTGATCGTCTACGGGTTTCCTATGACCCGGCGCTGGTGGTGCGAATCGATGCCCCGGTACAGGGGAAGGTGGGGCTGATCTCCGGCGGCGGCTCGGGTCACGAGCCGATGCACGGTGGGTTCGTCGGGCCTGGGATGCTTGACGCTGCCTGTCCGGGGGAGGTGTTCACCTCGCCCACTCCTGATCAGATGCTGGAAGCGACCAAGGCCGCTGATGGCGGCGCCGGAGTCATTTACATCGTCAAGAACTACACCGGCGACGTCATGAACTTCGACATGGCCGCCGAGCTGGCGCGAGGTAAGGATCTGGAGGTCGAGACGGTCCTGACCAACGATGACGTAGCGGTCGAGGATTCGCTCTACACCGCCGGTCGCCGGGGAGTCGGCGTGACGGTCCTGGTCGAGAAGATCTGCGGGGGGGCGGCGGAGGACGGTCGCTCGTTGCAGGACGTCTCCGAGCTGGGACGCCGAGTGAACGCCAACGGCCGCTCGATGGGCATGGCACTGACACCGTGCATCAACCCGGCGTCGGGTGAGCCGAGCTTTGAGCTCAGCGAGGACGAGGTCGAGATCGGGGTCGGAATCCACGGCGAGCCGGGACGCTTCCGCGAGAGGATCGGCTCTGCGGCTCAGGTCGCCGAGCGGTTGATGACGCCGATAATCGACGACCTTCCGTTCTCCTCCGGCGATCGGGTGCTGGCCTTCGTGAACGGGATGGGCGGCACGCCGCTGCTGGAGCTCTACGTTGTCTATTCCGAAGTGGCCAAGATCGCCCATGAGCGCGGGCTGATAATCGAGCGCAATCTGGTCGGCAACTACATCACGGCGTTGGAGATGCAGGGTTGTTCGATCACCCTCCTCAAGCTCGACGACGAGATGGTGCGCTATTGGGATGCGCCAGTGAACACGCCAGGTCTGCGCTGGGGCGTCTAGAACGTGGCGATCACGCGTGACACCACGCTGGACTGGATGCTGCGCTTCGCGGCGGAGATGAGCGAGCACCGTCAGGAGCTGGCGGCGCTGGATACTGCGATTGGGGACGGCGATCACGGCACGAACATGGAACGTGGCATGCGCAAGGCGCTCGAGAAGCTGGACCACGCACAGCCGATCGATCCGGGGGCCGTTCTGTCGACGGTGGCGATGGCGCTCATCTCGAACGTGGGCGGCGCCGCGGGGCCGCTATACGGCACGCTGCTTTTGCAGATGGGCAACGCGATGTCCGGGATGAGCGAGGTCGATCTGGTCGGCTTCGCCGACGCCTGGCGTAACGGCCTAGAAGGCGTGCAGGCCCGAGGTAAGGCACAGTCCGGTGACAAGACGATGATCGACGCGCTGATACCGGCGATCGAAGCGCTCCAGGAAGCATCTGATCTCGACGACGGCCTGCGGGACGCGGTGCAGGGCGCCGAGCAGGGGATGAAGGCGACGATTCCGCTGATCGCCCGCAAGGGTCGCGCCAGCTATCTGGGCGAGCGCAGCCGGGACCATCAGGACCCGGGCGCGACCTCCACCTATTACCTGTTCAAAAGTGCCGCCGTGGCGCTGGCGAGCTAGAAGCGCGCCCCCTTAGCGCCATGGTGGGGATCGTCGTCGTCTCTCACAGCCAGGTGCTGGCCGAGGGGGTGGTCGCGCTGGCGCGCGAGATGGGCGGCGCGGAGCTCGCGATCGAGGCGGCCGGCGGCCTGGACGAGCCTGGCGTGCTGGGCACCGACGCTGAGCGGGTGCGCGCCGCGATCGAGCGAGCGATGTCAGATGACGGAGTGCTGGTCCTGATGGACCTCGGCAGCGCTCTGATGAGCGCCGAGTTCGCGATCGAAATGCTCGCTGTCAAGTCAGACCGGGTGAGACTGAGCGACGCGCCGCTGGTGGAGGGAGCGGTCGCCGCCGCCGCGGCGGCCAGCGGTGGGGCCACCCTCGAGGAGGTCGCAGTCGAAGCGCGCGGGGCAATGAAGATGAAGGTGTCACAACTCGAAACGGACGTCGGCGGTGTGGCGACGGAAGCGAGCGGCGGCGCACCTCCGCCGGACGATCACTCGCCGGCCTCAGCTGTCGCTCAGGTCAAGCTCCCGGTTGGCAATGCAGAGGGGCTGCACGCCCGGCCTGCCGCCCGCTTCATCGAGCTGGCCCGGAGCTTTGACGCCGCGGTCACGGTGGCCAAGATCCCCGGCGATCCCGTTGGCGCCACCAGCCTGACAAATGTGATCGCCCTCGGAGCCCGGCCCGGAGACACACTGTTGGTCAGCGCCAGTGGCCCGCAGGCGCGCCAGGCGGTGGAGGCACTGGAGGCGCTGGGGCGCGAAGGATTCGGCGACGGGATCTCCGCGCTGCTGCCGCCGCTGCTGCCAGCGCGTTCCGACGCCTTGACGCACGGTGACGACGCGCGATCAAGTTCGGGCGAAGGTGCCGGCGTCATGGCTGTCACCGTCCCGGCCCCCGGCGACGTGCTCAGGGGAATCGGCGCAGCGTCAGGAATCGCGCTCGGCCCCGCTCGCCGTCTGGGCGGAGCCGGCGCCCTTGAGGCTCCCGCGCAACGCCCGTCGGAGTCGCCCGCGCGCGAGCGTGAACGCCTAGAAGAAGGAATCGCCGGCGCCCAGGCGGCGATCGAGCGAGACCGCGGGAAGATCGCCGCCCGAGCCGGTCGCGCCGAAGCCGAGATCTTCGACGCGCACCTCTTGCTGCTGTCTGACGACGCCATGCTCGACCCTGCCGAGCAGGCGATCACCGCTGGTGCTAACGCCGAACGCGCTTGGTATGAGGCAGCGCAGCAGGTCGCGGTCGTCTATCGCAGCCTCGATGAGCCGCTCCTGCGCGAGCGCGCCGCCGACGTGCTCGACGTCGGACGACGGGTGCTCACCGCACTGCAGAGCAAGCCGGGGGACGCGATCAGTCAGCCCGGGATCGTGATCGCGGCGGAGCTGACGCCCGCCGATGCGGCGGCGCTGGAACCGAAGCTGGTCACGGGTATCGCCACCGCACACGGTGCGGCGACGGCGCATGCGGCGATCCTCGCCCGGGCTTTGGGCCTGCCGGCTGTGGTCGGCCTGGGCGAAGCGGTGCTGGAGATCCGTGAGGGCGCCACCCTGCTGCTCGACGGCGACGAGGGAACGCTGGTGCTCGAGCCGTCTGAGGCGATTTCGCGTGAGGCACAGGAGCGCGCGGAGCGCCGGGCGGCATCGCGAACGGCGGTTCGTC
>JALYTU010000718.1 GCA_030854125.1 Actinomycetota bacterium
CCTCCTCCTCGCCCTCGCGTCCGTCATAGAAAAGGTCGGTCGACACGACCGGCCCGCGCGCAGTGCCGGCGCCGCAGGCGGCCGTCAGCCGCTCCAGCAGCGACGGGTCACCCGATACCCGGTCGCCCGCGCCGAGGGCGCGGCTTGTCCCGTCGGCGCTCAGCGCCTCGGTCACGACCAGCAGCTCTCCGAGGAGTAGCGCGGGGTGCAGGGCGCCGCAGGTGCCCACCCGGATCATCGTCCGCGCACCGAGATCGTGCAGCTCGGCGATCACGATCGCCGCGCTGGGACCACCCATGCCGGTGCTCTGGATGGTCAGGGGCTCGCCGTCGGGGCCGGCGCCCGTGTATCCCCACAGGCCGCGGTTGTGGTTGAACATCTTCGGGGCGTCGAGCAGCGTCTCGGCCATGCGCAGGGCGCGCCCGGGGTCTCCGGGGAGCAGAACCCGCTCGGCCAGGGGTGCGGTGGGGTGTAGATGGATCGAGCGGCTCACGAGGTCGGCGAGCATAGTCGGGGGAGTGGCACCTGGACCTGTCGGCCCAATAGACTTCGGCCGCGATGGCGGAGTTCGCATCGGCCAAGGAGTTCCGTGAGGTCATCGACCGGACCTTCACGATCATGAGCGAGGACCCTGAGATGGGGCCCAAGCTGCGCGACGCCGACACACCGCAACGCTTCGAGTTCACTGATCTCGACCTCGTGGTCAACATCCGCGCCGGGCGCGAGGGCGAGCCCAACCTCGCCTGGGAATGGTCAGACGACGTCACCTGGGAGCCCAAGGTTCGGATGACGATGAGCTCGGAGACGGCTAACAAGTACTTCCAGGGCAAGGAGAACGTGGCCATCGCGATCGCCCGCCGGCGGATCAAGACCGGTGGCGACGTCAAGGCGGCGCTCGCGCTGATCCCGATCACCAAGCCGCTGTACGCGCGCTACAGCGCGATGGTGGCCGCCGATTACCCCCATCTAGAACTCTGAGTCGCCGCCTCCGCCGCCATCCTGCTGACCGCTTCGGCGCACCCGGGCCGGCCGCCGGCCACCGGCAGCCATGACCCTCGCCGAAGCCGCACGCCGGGTCGGGGTGACACCCGCCACGCTGCGCCGCTGGACGCAGCGGGGACTGATCCCGCAGTACGAGGGGGAGTGGTCGCAGGGCGCGATCGGCACCGCGCGGGTCGTGGCGCGGATGCGCGAGCGGGGTCACTCCGTCGCCGAGATTGCGCGGGCGACCGAGGAGGGTCGGCTCGCCTTCGGATTCCTGGAGGAGCTGTTCCCCTCCGATCAGGAACGGATCACGATCCGCGAGGCTGCCCGGGAGACGGGTCTGGATGAGGCGCTCGTCGGGCGCCTGGTGTCCGGCCTCGGTCTCCGCCCCGAGCATTCCGACACCGTCTCCGACGACGACCTCCAGCTGCTGCGCTACGTCGACGCGGTGCTCGCCACCGGCTTCCCGCTCGTCGCGCTGCTGCAGCTCGTGCGCGTCTACGGGCAGGCAATGGCCGGGATCGCCGATGCGGAGGTGCGACTGTTCCATCTCTATGTCCACGAGCCGCTGCTGCGTTCGGGCTCCAGCGGCGTGGAGACCGCCGAGCAGATGCACGTCATCTCCCGCGAGGTGCTGCCGCTCGCCGGACCGGTGCTCGACCAGATCCACCAGCGCTATTTGCAGCACTTCATCGAGCAGGACGTGGTCGGCCACATGGAGGCCGACCTGGATGGGGTCGACCTCGGCCGGATGCGCGTGGCGATCGCCTTCGCCGACCTCGCCGGCTACACGCGCCTGACCGAGGAGGAAGGCGAGCTGACGGCCGTGGACGCGGTCGAGCGCTTCGTCGAGGCGGTCGAGATCACGCTGCCCGACGAGGCCCGGGTGATCAAGACGATCGGCGACGAGGCGATGATCGTCAGCTCGGACCCGGCGGCGCTGACCGACTGGGCGGTTGGCTTCCAGCGCCTGCAGCTCGAGCGCCCCCTGCCCCGGATCGCGATCCACTACGGCGTGGCGCTGTACCGCGACGGCGACTACTACGGGCGCGAGGTCAACATCGCCTCGCGCGTGGCCGCCCGCTCGGCCGGGGGCGAGGTGCTCGTCACTCGTCCCGTCGTCGAGTACATGGACCGTCGCGCGCCCCACCTCGAATTTGAGCGGATCGGCGAGGTCAAGCTCAAGGGGTTTCGGGAGTCGACGGAGATCTTCATCGCCCGCCAGGGAGCGGAGGCGTGATCTACGAAGCGGTCCGTGCCGCCGGACTCCTGGCCGAGGGGCGGCCGGTCGTGGTCATGTTCTCCGGCGGGCGCGACTCGACCTGCCTGCTCGACCTCGCAGTGCGGGTCGCCGGC
>JALYTU010000100.1 GCA_030854125.1 Actinomycetota bacterium
CCATCGAGCAGCGCCAGGCCGGCGGTAGCGCCGCCGAGGGGTCCGGTGAGCACGATCGCGTCGCCGACGCGTGCCCCGTCGCGTCCAACCAGGGCCCCCGGGTCATCGGTCCAACCGACGACGGTGACCGACACCACCAGGACCGGGGCGGCGGTCACGTCACCGCCGCCGATGATCACCCCGAAGCGCCGGGCCGCCGCGCTGACCCCGGCGACCAGCTCGCACGTCTCTCCCCCCGCCATGGCGGGAGGTATCGCCAGCGACAGGTAGGCCTCACCCGGGTCGGCCCCCATCGCCGCGAGATCCGACAGGGCAGCGGCGAACGCGCGGCCACCGATCTCATGTGCGGTCAGCTGCTCACGGCGGAAGTGGACGTCCTGGACCATCGTGTCCACCGACGTGACCGCGTAGCCGCGCGCGCGCACCACGGCGGCGTCGTCGCCGATCCACCGGATCATGCGGCTTTCTCCCGGACCTGCCCGGGAGAGCAGCTGGTCCAACGCGGCGATCAGCTCGAGCTCGCGCACGAGCGCGGTCGGCTCAGCGGTGGCGGTAGACGATCCGGGCGCGATCCAGATCGTAGGGGGAGAGCTCGACGCGGACGCGATCCCCGGGCAGGATCCGGATGCGGAAACGACGCATCTTGCCGGCCACGTGGCCGAGGACCACGCGGTCCATGTTGTCGAGCTTGACGCGGAACATGGCGTTGGGCAGGGCCTCGACCACCTCGCCTTCGAGCTCTACTTTTTCTTCCTTGGGCATGCGTCTTCGATCGTGTCGTGTGCGCGCGTCACTGCGCGAACGGTGTCGAGGCTACCAGCCGATCGGCGACCCGTCGGCTGGCCGCGGCCGCTAATGCTTCTTGACCCCAGCGCCGCCGGTCGGGGAGACCGGGGCGTTGCCGTGGGTCTTGGGGCGCCCGTTGCCGTTGCCGTTGCCGGCGCCCTGCGGTGGCTGAGCATAGAGAGTGGGGTTGTTGTAGGGGCTGGTCCCGGTCGCGCCGGCGCCTCCGGTTTGGGAGTTGGGCTTCCCGCTGTGGGGGGCGGCGACGGGTGCGCCGGTGCTGGCGTAGTTGCCGAAGTACGCGGAGCCGCTGAACGGAGTGGTTGGGGTCGGGAACTGCCCGCAGTAGCTGCCGGACGCGGCTGACATGTAGTCATGCCAGATCGGGGCCGCCAGCGTGCCGCCGAAGCCGTTGGCCATCGGCGCGTTGCGCAGCGGGTAGCCGACCCATACGGCGGTCGCCATCCGCGGCGTGTAGCCGACGAACCAGGCGTTGGCCAGCAGCTCGGAGGTGCCGGTCTTACCGGCCGCCGGGCAGCCGTAGTTGGCCGCCGTGCCGGTGCCCTGGGTGATGACGCCCTTGAGGATCTGGGTGCCCTCGTAGGCCTCGCCGTCGGTGAACACCTGCGTCTTGGCCGGGTTGCCGAAGTTGCGCACGCTGCCGTCGGGGAACCTGATCGTGTTGATGATCGTCGCCGGCACGTGCGAGCCGCCGTTGGCCAGCGTCGAATAGGCGTCGGCCATCTCCAGCGGCGTGACGCCGATCCGCAGCCCGCCGATCGCCTCGGCGGGGAGCGAGTCCAGGTGCGTGGTGATCCCCATCGCGTAGGCCGTCTGGGTGACCTTGTCGGGAGTCAGATCTGCGTCGAGCTGGGCGAACACGGTGTTGTCGGAGTCCCAGGTCGCCTTGGCCACGCTGATGTGACCCTGATAGCTGAGCTCGGCGGTCTGCACCCCGAACGTCGGGTAGCCGGGCAGCCATCCGGGCTGCAGCTGATGGGAGTTGTAGTACGTCTGGTTGGGGTCTCCGTGCAGATCGTGGATCAGCGTCATCAGCACGAACGCCTTGAACGACGAGCCCGGCTGGCGATGCGCCTGGGTGGCGTAGTCAAAGCTCGTGTTCGCGTAGTCCGCGGAGGATGCGATCGCGAGGATGTGACCGTTGTTGGGGTCCACGGACGCCAGACCCGCGGCGGGCTGACCGGGGCCGCCCTCGTGTGCGAGGATCGCCTGGCGCGCCAGCGCCTGCTTGCGCAGATCGATCGTCGCGTGGATCTTCAGGCCGCCATTGGTCAGCGTCGGACAGTTGGTCGGCGTCCTGGGGCACAGGTCTCGGGCGGCGGCCTGAGCGATGTAGTCGAACACGAACGGCTCGCGATGGACGAGAGAGGCCGCGTTGTGGTGGACCTGCAGGCTGGCGCGCTCCGCGGAGCTGGCCTGCGCCTGCGTGATGTAGTTGGCCTGCACCATCGACTGCAGCACCTCATGGCGGCGGTGCAGGGCGGCGCCCCGGTCAAGGAACGGGTTGAATTGCGACGGGGCCTGCGGCAGGCCGGCGAGCAGCGCCGCCTGGGCGAGGCTAAGCCGGGTCACCGACCTGTTGAAGAACATGTTCGACGCGGCGTTCACGCCGTAGGCGGTCTGGCCTCCGACGGTGCCGTAGGGCACGTCGTTGAGGTAGCTGGTCAGGATCCAGTTCTTGTTGGGGTGGCGGGCCTCGAGCTGCTGGGCGAGCTTGGCCTGGACGATCTTGTACTTGAGGTCGTGCTTCGCCTTCATGGCGGTCGTCATGTAGACGTTGTCGACGAGCTGCATGGTCAGCGTGGACGCACCCTGCAGGCTGCCGCCGTTGACCGCATCCTTGACCGCCGCGCGCAGGATCCCCTGATAGTCGAGCGCGCCGTGCTGATAGAACCGGCGATCCTCGATCGCGATCGTCGCGTCCTTGAGGATGTTGGGGATCCGGTCACCCGCGATCGGGTTGCGGATGTCCTGCGAGTAGATGTAGCCCAGTGACGTGCCGTCCGCCGCGAAGATCTGCGAGGGCGAACCCGGCAACAAAGGATGCAGCTCGTTCAAGCTCGGTGCCGATTGAGCGACATTGACCACCCAGCCGACCACCGCCAACGCCCCCACTGCCACCGCGCAGAACGCAAGCACCCCCGTCAGGGCGACAACGCGCCCGAGGGTTGATCCGCGGTTGCGCTGGCGGCGGCGCTGTCGTTCGCGTCGGCTCATGGAATCAGGGCCCTGGGTGGCGTGGTCGCGGTGTGGGACGACGGCGACCGTCGCCGGACGGACCCGTCAGTGTAGCTGCACGGCTGTTTCGTCTCGCCAACCCGACCTCCTGCGGCTGCGAGAATTCCTGCTCGCTCATGGCCCGCTCCCCCGTCCGCCGCGCGCTGCTGATCGATGCCATGGGCACCCTTATCGCGCTGCGCCCGCCCGCACCCATCCTGCGGCGCGAGTTGCGTGATCGGATCGGGATCGAGGTCACCCTGGAGCAGGCGCAGCGCGCGCTTGCGGCTGAGATTGCCTACTACCGCGCGCACATGCTCGAGGGTCGGGACCCCGCATCGGTCGCAGAGCTCCACATTCGCTGCGCGGCAGCGCTGGGCGACGCGCTTCCTGCGGCGGCGAGTGTCGATCCCGCTGCCCTCACCGACACGCTGCTGGCCTCGCTGCGTTTCGTCGCCCACACCGATGCCGCGCCGGCGCTACGGGCCGCGCGTCGCCGTGGCGAGCGCGTGGTCGTGGTGTCCAACTGGGACGCCTCGCTGCCCGCGGCGCTGGCCTCGGCCGGCCTGGCGCCGCTGATCGACGCGGTTCTGACCTCGGCCGAGGCCGGCGCGGCCAAGCCCGATCCGGCGATCTTCAGGCGCGCGCTGATGATCGCCGGGGTTGGGCCGGAGGCGGCCCTGCACGTCGGAGACAGCCTGGTGCATGACGTCCAGGGAGCCCGCCGCGCGCAGATCGCCTGCGTGTGGTGCAACCGCCGCGGGAAGCCGGTACCCGACGGCGTGCGGGCGATCGTCTCCCTGGCTGAGCTGGACGAGCCCTAACCTCCGCGGCATGGAGAGCCCGACGATGGCACCCCCGGGCGCTCCGGGCGCACCCGCCGGCCCTGGCGACGACATTCCGCCGTGGCCGATCTGGACCGTTCCGGCGACCCTGCTGTTGGGCGTCGGGCTCGGCATCGTCGCCGTCACGGTGCTCGACATCGCCGCCACGGGCGGCTCGAGCACCAACACCAGCTGGTGGGTGACGATCCTCGGGAACGTCGGCTTCGACCTCGGCTTCGTCGCCGCCGCGCTCTGGTTCACCTCCCGGGTGGCTCGCCCGCGGGCCGCGGATTTCGGATTTCGTCGGGTCAGGGTCAAGCGTGGCGCGGTCGCGGTGGTCCTGGGAGCGATCGGATACTTCGGTGTCTCGGCGATCTACGCGGCCGTCTTTTCGCTGCACAAGGTGGAGAAGCTGCCGAGCGGGCTCGGGGATCTGCGCACCACCGCCAATGTCATCGGGACCGCCCTGTTCGTCTGTGTGTTCGCGCCCATCGCCGAAGAGCTCTTCTTCCGCGGCTTCCTGTTCGGGACGCTGCGGCGGATACCCCTGCGGGTCGCCGGGCGCGACCTTGGCCCCTGGATCGGCGCGCTGCTGACGGCGATCCTGTTCGGCGCCGCCCACGTGGGCTCCGCCGGCCTCGAGTACCTGGTCCCGCTCGGTCTGCTCGGCTTCATGCTCTGCCTGGTGCGCTGGCGAACCGGATCGCTGTACCCGTGCATCGTCCTGCACAGCGCCAACAACGCGCTCGCGCTTGGCGTCAACCAGCTCGGCTGGACCGCGGCAGAGGTGCTGGCGCTGATCTTCGCGTCCTGGCTGGTGACTGCGGCGATCACGTGGCCGCTGAGCGCCCGCACCGCCCCGATCCGGTAACCCTCGCGCGCGGATCCCGTGCGCTCGCGCGCGCAACCCCGCACCCCGGTCGTTGACTGGTGTACTTTCTCGGCCATGCGCCGACGCCTCCTGCTCTCGCTTCCCGCCCTCTCCGTGGCCCTGGCCGCGGGGCTCCTCGGGCCCGGTCTCGCGTCGGCGGCCGCCGCCGCACCCGCCAAGACCGCGGTGCGCCTCTCCCTGCGAGGCGCCTTCGTCGTCCATGGCAGCGCCGTCACGGTGCCCGGCCGTGGCTTCGCCGTCGCCGGCGTGACGGCTCCCTATGTGCCCGGGCAGACGGTCAGCGTGATCACGAGGATCGGCTCTCACCAGATCAGACGCGACCGCCTGCGCATAAAACCGTCGGCCAACGGGCGGACCGGTCGCTTCACCGAGGCCCTGCGCAGCCCCGCCGCGGGTCGTGTCCAGGTCACGGTCACCCATCACCGCACGGCCCAGATGCTCGGCTTCATCGCCCGGCAGGGCGTCGCCTCCCTGACCCCTCAGGCGGGCCCGGGCTCCAGCGGCCCGTTTGTGGAACTCATGCAGCAGCGGCTGCTCGCGCTGCACGTCTACCTCCCGGCCAGCGGCGTCTTTGATGAGCGCATGTCCCTCGCGCTCGACGCCTACCACCGCCTGCTCGGCCGGGGCGTGTCCCAGGCGCTGGACCCCGCCACGGTCTCCGCGCTGCTCAACGGCGAGGGCGCGTTCAAGGTTTTGCACCCCCGGGACGGCAAGCACGTCGAGGGCAACCTCGGCCGCCAGCTGCTGGCCCTGATCAACGGATCACAGGTCTACCGGATCTACCCGATCAGTTCGGGCAAGGCCTCGACCCCGACCATTCTCGGACACTTCCGCGTCTACCAGCGCGACCCCGGCTACCTGCCCGACGGCATGTACTTCTCGAGCTTCTTCTCGGGTGGCTACGCGATCCACGGCTATAACCCGGCTCCGGACTATCCGGCCAGCCACGGCTGCATGCGCGTCCCGATCGTCGACGCGATCTCGATCTACAACTGGCTGACCTACGGCAACATCGTCGACGTCTACTACCCGTGAGTGGGCGCCCGCGGGCCGGTGAGCGTGGCTGAGGGCCCCGCGGATCGGCTGCTCGCCGCACTGCGCGAGCATGCGCTGATCATCGGTGAGGTGACGCTGACCAGTGGCGCCGTCGCCCAGTACCTGGTGGACGTCAAGCGGGCGATCCTGCTGCGCCCCGGTTTCATGGCGCTGGCTGAGCTGGTCGCCGCTCAGGCCGCCGCATGGGACGCGACCGCCGTCGGCGGCATGACGATGGGAGCAGACCCGATTGCCTGCGCAGCGCTGGCCGGCGGCGCCGAGGTCAAGGCGTTCTTCGTCCGCAAGGAGACCAAGGCCCACGGGCTCTCCCGGCGCATCGAGGGACCACTGCTGGCGGCCGGGGATCGGTGCATGCTCGTCGAGGACGTCGTCACCACCGGGGGCTCGACGCTCCGCGCGCTGCAGGCGATCCGGGACGAGGGCCATCAGGTCTGCGGGGTGCTGGCGATCTGCGATCGCCTGGCCGGCGGCGCCGAGGCGATCCAGGCCTCGGCCGCGGTTCCGTACCGGGCGCTGACGACGATCGACGACGTCTATCCCCAGCGCCCCGACCGCGCCACGTAGGCCGCGCGCCGGAGGCTGGCTAGTGCGGCAGTGACCGGCAGCTCGCGCTGGTCTGGTGGATCGCTCGCACGGTCCAACCAACGCCCGTCGCGGCAGGGGTGAAGAGGACGATCGGATTGCCGCGGGCGACGGCCTGGCTGAACTTGAAGCCGATCTTGTTGACGTTGATGCCGAGCGTGTAGGCGAGCGTCGTCTGGTACTCGAGACGGGTCAGCGGTTCGCCGCATGCGTTCAGCCGCCCGACACCTCCGACACGATTGATCGCGGGCGTCAGTGCGGCGATCTCGTCCGTGCGTTTGCGCTGATGCTGCAGGTCTGTGTGCTCGTCACGGGCATGGAAGATGGCCGCGGGAACGAGGCTGGCGATCAGCACGACGACGAGCGCCGGGCCCAGCCACGCCGGCAGCGACGGCCAGCGCGTGGCGCTGGTCAATAGCCAGCCGACCGCGACCCCCGCCAGCACGATCACCACCGCGCCGGCCTCGAACATGTAGCGTACGAGTCCGGGCCATCCGTGCAGCGCGAAGGCGATCTCGATCACCACCCAGACGAGGGTGGCGACGGTCAGCACGAGAATCGTGCGGTGACGGCGCCAGATCGCCAGGCCGAGCGCGATCAGCGCGGCGAGCTCGACCGGCAGCTCGTTGATGGCGAGGAAGCGCTGGACGGTGCCGAAGACCTGGTTGCTGGTCAGTCGCCGGCCCGACTTGTTGGCGTTGGAGGCGGCCACGAAGGGCGTGCGAGAGGTCAGCGCGGGGACCCCGAACCACAGCAGGACGATCGCCACCCAGCCGCCGGCGAGCAGAACCCGGGTCTCGGGTCGCTCCCGCCAGGCCCAGATCGAGTAGAGGCCGAGGAACGGCCACACCTCGGGGCGGCCGAGCGAGGCGAGCACCCCGAGCGCGAATGCGGTCCGAACCCGGCCAGAGAGGTGAGAGTCGATCGCCCCCAGGCAGAGGGCGACGATCATCGGATCGGATTGGGCGCTGAGGATGTAGTGCGCATCGTTCTGGATCCCGAGCACGGCGACACCGGCGAACGCGCCCGCCACCAGGCCCGCCCAGCGTCGCTGCGGCGGGGCATCGGTGAGGCGGTAGACGATGCGGGCGGCGAACACGACGCCGCTGAGCGAGATCGCCACCGAGGTGATCATCCACAGCTTCAGCTCGAAGCGGCCGAACAGCGCGTAGACGGTCGTGAACAGCCACGGGAGCGGCTTCCAGGACGGGGCCGCGTTGGTGTCCAGCGAGCCATGGATCGTCTGATGGCCCCAGGTCAGCCAGCCGTAGGGATCAAACCCGGGGCGCGTTCGGGCCCACTGCACGACGGCGACCGAGAGCACGAGCAGCCCGGCGGCGACCAGCCAGCCGGAGTGCCGACGCACCAGCGACCCAGCCGAGGCC
>JALYTU010000719.1 GCA_030854125.1 Actinomycetota bacterium
GCACGAGCGGCTGCATCGCGGCAGCTACCGGGCAAGACCGTCACGCAGGGCGTACATCCCGAAGGCGGACGGGCGGCTTCGGCCGCTTGGTATCACTGCGCTGGAGGACAAGATCGTCCAGCGCGCTGTTGTCGAGGTGCTCAACGCCGTTTACGAGACGGACTTCCTCGGTCTCTCATACGGGTTCCGGCCCGGGCGCAGCCCGCATCACGCGTTGGATGCGCTCGCGACCGCGATCCGGCGCAAGAAGGTGAACTGGGTGCTCGACGCTGACATCAGCGACTATTTCACCAGCCTCGACCAGTCGTGGCTTCTGAAGTTCCTCGAGCACCGGATAGCGGACAAACGGGTCCTGCGGCTGATCCAGAAATGGCTCACCGCAGGCGTGATCGAGGACGGGTCCTGGACGGCCAGTGACCAGGGGACACCGCAAGGATCGGCGGCATCGCCGCTGCTCGGGAACGTGTACCTCCACTACGTCCTTGACCTGTGGGCTGACCAGTGGAGACGCCGCCACGCGCACGGTGACGTGATCATCGTGCGCTACGGCGACGACTTCGTGGCGGGCTTTGAGCACCGTGATGACGCTGAGCGGTTCCTCGCCGATCTTCGCGAGAGGTTCGTGACGTTCTGCCTGGAACTGCACCCGGAGAAGACGCGCCTGATCGAGTTCGGACGGTTCGCCGACCGGGATCGCAAGGCGCGTGGCCTTCGGCGGCCGGAAAGCTTCGACTTTCTAGGCTTCACGCACTGCTGCGCGAAGACCCGGAACGGAGGATTCATGCTGCGGCGCACCACGATCAAGAAGCGGATGGCAGCCAAGCTACGCTCGGTCAAGACCGAGCTGATGCGACGCCGGCATCTCCCGATCCCCGAACAGGGAGCATGGCTCGCGAGCGTAGTGCGCGGTCATACCGCCTACTACGCCGTGCCGGGCAACATCGACGCCGTGACGGCGTTCCGTACCCAGGCAACCCGGCACTGGCTCAAGGCGCTACGGCGTCGCAGCCAGCGCCACCGGCTGGACTGGGAACGGATGAACCGACTCTCGGTCCGATGGCTCCCACCCGCCCGCATCATGCATCCCTGGCCGGACGCGCGCTTCGACGCCAGAACCCAAGGGAGGAGCCCAGTGCGCTAGCAGTGCACGCTGGGATCTGTGCGGGGGGCGGGCCGAACTCACAAGAGCGGAAGCCCGTCCCTACCGCGATCCCTCGTGGTCGTCCCGAACGAAGCGGCTTTGGCCGAGATCTCGAAATGGCCAAGAGCCGGGGCTGGTCGCCGCTGGGTCGACGGCGAGGCCCTGCCGCCTCCAACCGGCACGGCGTCGCGGACCTCCTTCCGGGGGAGGAGCGTTCCGCGCCGGGGGCGGCGTCCATTTCGCGCCGAAAGTACGCCCCTGCGGACCATCGCATTCGTGCCCGCCGGCACGGCTGTCGGGAAAGGGGGGGATGCGCTGATGGGCGGGTTCGAGAAAGAGGGTTCCCAGACGGGTTGCGTCCGAGGCGGATGAGAACCTGCGCTGATGATGAACGAAACGGAGAGCGTGGTGGAGCGGACGCGCGCGATCGCGGCGCGGGTGGCGGCGGGGTTTACCGCCGATCAGGAGCTCGCCGGTCGCCTCAATGACGCCGGAGCGCGGTTGCAGCGCGCCAATGATGAGCTGTGGTGGGGGATCCACCCCGACGGGCTGGCGCACGTTTACGGGGAGCATCCTGCGGTCAGCGATGTGGCGTTTGCTGAGAATCGTTCCGAGGTGCTCGCCAGTGACGATCCGTTGCGGGAGATCCAGCAGGTGCATTGGACGATCCATCGGGCGTTTGCTGACTATCAGTCAGCGGCGGAGGAGCGCCGGGTGCTGGCCGGCGAGATTGGCGAGCTGGTGGGCGAGCTGGTGCAGACGCTCGGGGAGGCGGGGTGGGGTGAGCAGCGCGCCCGCGAGGTTGACGTCGCGCGGTTGGCGCGCGGCGAGATCTCGCTGCTGTGAGGATTGACGGGATCGCGGTCGGCGACATCGTCAAGGCGTCGATCGGCGGGCGCGTCGTCTTCGGCGAGGTGCTGGAGATCCGCGACCGGGTGGTGCATTTCAACCCCCTGTCGCGAGGCGCGGGGTGGCGGCACGCCACCGCTAACCAGATCGTCGGGCACTGGCGCAAGACCGGGCGGCGGCGATCGACCGGCGCAGAGGACGAGAGCGTCGTCGCGCCGCCTGAGCAGCTGGCGCTGCGGGTGAGCCCGTGAGCCCGTGAGCACGGCGCTGGCGAGCGTCGATCGCGGCGACGGAAACGGTGATGTCCTGGCGGTGGAGGCGCAGCGCGCAGCGCGGGTGCTGATGC
>JALYTU010000720.1 GCA_030854125.1 Actinomycetota bacterium
GCCCTTGGGCTCCTCCCAATCCTCCTGGCGGCCGAGCGCGGTCTCGTCGAGCAGGTAGTAAGAACCGCCCATCGTCTCCAGGCCCCGGGCGTAGACCGAGTAGGTGTGAAACACCTGGCCGTCGGCATACAGAAAGCTCGACCGGCCCGGGAACTCGCCGGCGAGTTCGAACCCCTCGCCGCGGGCGGCGTATTCCTCGGCGGCGCGGAAGTTGTAGACGGCCGGCGCGATGGCCGGGTCCAGCGTGACACCGAAGTCGTAGTTGAAATCCGACCCGAACGACGAGTACCAGGGGAAGCTCCACCCGCGCTTGTCCTGATAAGCCGCGAGCTTGCCGTACGGGGCGCGCGAGACATAGGCGAAGCTGGTGTCGCGGGCGTGGAGATGCTCGAGGTGGCCGGCGGACATCTCGTCGGCACCCGCCGTGCAGCTCGAGCAGCCGTCCTCCCACTCGGGATCGAACATGAAATGGCCGACGATCAGCTGGCGGCGGCCCTCGAACAGGTTGGCCAGGCCGACCTCCCCGTCGGGCCCCTGGAAGCGATAGTCCTTATCGACCGGGACCATCGGCAGCCGCCGGCGCGCGGCACTGAGCGCATCCCGGGCGCGGGTTATCTCCTTCTCGGCCTCGAGTAGCGCGATGCGGGCGGACAGCCAGTCCTCCTGGGGGGCGATCTCGGGCAGGCTCATCGGACTCCTCTCGACGGTGGCGAGCAGCTATCAGTGTTCAGACCGGACGCGGTGGCCAAAGTCATCGGCGACTGCACCCACGCCTGGCGCCGGCCGTTGTACGACGTTCATCAAACATGCGCTAGGGTGTTCGACGATCGTCGTACCGAGCCGGTGACGACCTGGAGGTTCCCATGAGCACAATCGCAGCCGACATCACCCCCCAACGCCGCTACCTCGGCGCGACGCTGTTCCTGGCCTGCATGGCGCAGTTCATGGTCATCCTCGACGTGTCGGTCGTCAACGTGGCGCTGCCGGCGATCCGCGGCGGCCTGCACTTCTCCGAGGTCGACCTGCAGTGGGTGGTCAACGCCTACACCGTCACCTTCGCCGGCTTCCTGCTGCTCGGCGGCCGCGCCGCGGACCTGCTCGGACGCCGCCGCGTGTTCGTGGCCGGTCTGCTGCTGTTCGCGCTCGCCTCACTGGCCGGCGGAATCGCCAACAGCCAGGCCGTGCTGATCGCTGCGCGCGCGGCCCAGGGTCTCGGCGGCGCCGTGATCGCCCCCGCCTCGCTGTCGATCCTCACCACCACCTTTTCCGAGGGCCCGGAGCGCAACCGCGCGGTCGGCATCTGGGGCGCGATGGGCGGCGCCGGCGGCGCGGCCGGGGTCCTGCTCGGCGGGATCCTCACCGACGCGCTGAGCTGGCGCTGGATCCTGTTCATCAACGTGCCGATCGGCATCCTGGCCGCGATTGCCGCCCAGCGACTGATCGCCGAGAGCCGCGCCACCAACCGTGCCCGCCACTTTGACATCGCCGGCGCACTGGCGGCAACCGTCGGCCTGTCGCTGCTCGTCCTGGGGATCGTGCGCACCGACGTGACCGGCTGGGGCTCGGCGCCGACGCTCGCCCTGATCCTGGGCGGCCTCGCCCTGCTCGGCGCGTTCCTGTTCATCGAGGGCAAGATCGCCCGCAGCCCGCTGATGCCGTTGCGGATCTTCGCCTCTCGCCAGCTGAGTGCCGCCAACCTTGCGGTGCTGGCGGTCGGCGCGGCGAGCTTCGGCATGTGGTTCTTCGTCTCGCTGTACCTGCAGCAGGTGCTGGGCTACTCACCGATCCGGGCCGGGCTGGCCTTCTTGCCGATGACGATCTGCATCGTGGTCGGCTCGACGCTGGCCTCGCGGCTGGTGCAGCGGATCGGGGTCAAGCCGATCCTCACCGTCGGACTGGTCCTCCAGGTCATCGGCCTGCTCCTGTTCGCGCTGATCCACGCAAACGGCACCTACCTCGGGGACGTGCTCGCGCCGTCGCTGCTGGTTGCGATGGGCATCGGCCTGTCGTTCGTGCCGGCCACGATCGCCGCCGTCTCCGGGGTGGCCCCCCAGGAGGCGGGGCTGGCCTCGGGCCTGGTCAACACCTCGCGCCTGTTCGGCGGCGCCCTCGGGCTCGCACTGCTCGCCGCGATCGCCACCGCGCGCACGCACTCCGACGCAAGGCTCGGCGACAGCGCGCACGCGGCCCTGACCAGCGGCTTTCAGATCGCGTTCGTGGTCGCGGCGGCGTTCGCGGCCGTCGGCGCGCTCGTGGCGTTATTCGGACTGCCAACAATCCCGCGGAACGTGCGCACGCAGTCCCCGCCCGCCGAAGCCGAGGCCGAGCTGGCC
>JALYTU010000721.1 GCA_030854125.1 Actinomycetota bacterium
CGGCGCAACATCCCGATCCGCTCGAGGTTGGCCAGGTGCGCGTGGACCGTCGAGGACGAGGCGAGACCGACCGCCTTGCCGATGTCGCGCACCGTCGGCGGGTAGCCGTACTTGGCCGAATACCGCTTAATGAAGTCAAAGATCTCCTGCTGGCGCTTGGTCAGGTCCATGGGATCACTCCTTCGGAACGGGGCCGCCGTTGCCTACATCGAACATGTGTTCGTGAATCTAGCGCCGCGCACGGACGGACACAACTCTGTCAGCACCATTGCACCCGGCCCGGCCGGGCCCCGTCACCACCTCGCCGGGCCCGACCCCGAGGCTATACTGGCCGCCCCCGCGCCTGTGGCGGAATTGGTAGACGCGCAAGGTTGAGGGCCTTGTGGACCGTTTGGTCCGTGGAAGTTCGAGTCTTCTCGGGCGCATCTAAGAAAGCCCCGCTTGGCGGGGCTTTCTTGCGTTCTGGGGTCGTCAGTTACTTCGGTCCGGCGATGGACGTATTGTTGTCGCATGACAAATACGTCCATTCTGTACGTCCACCTGACAATGTCGTGGACGTACGAAACCGTCGTCGGAAGCCGTCCATGAGCGTCAGCTTCCATCGCGGCGGCTGGGAGATCCGGTGGCGTGACGCCAACGGACGGCGCCGCGCCAAGCGCTTCGCTACCGAAGAAGTCGCACGCGCATTTGACGAGGCGCTGGGACAGGTCTCACCCACCGCCCGTCGGGCGGACACCGCGCGTCACGGCCGCAGCGGAGGCGTCTACGCGTACAGGACAGTCAGTGGCGTCCGCTGGCGGTTCCTGTATCGCCGCAGCGACGGCATCCAAACGACGAAGCGGGGCTTCGCCAGCGAGCGCGCCGCGCTCGCTGCGAGGCGGCGGCTGATTGAGCAGGTCGAGCGCGGCGAAGTGCGGCACACGAAGCAGACCTTCAGCGGTTACTGGGAGCGGTGGCTCGACCGCCGCCGTCCCTACCTTGAGCCGGGCACGTGGTCCGGTTACGAGATTACGGGACGCAAGCGGCTCGTACCAGCGTTCGGCTCGCTGTCACTCGGCGAGCTGGCGGTCGACGCAATCCGGGAGTTCATGGAGGAGCTAGCCGAGGAGGTCGCGGCTGGCGAGCTGGCCGCGAAGACGGTCAACAACGCGCTCGGGACGCTCGTGGTCTGCCTCAACTCGGCGGTCGAGGACGGAATAATCTCCGTCAACCCGGCGCTGCGCGTGCGGCGGCTCCCAGCGGCCCACATCGAGCGGGAATACCTGCGCCTGAACGAGATCCCGGGCTACCTCGACGGGTGCTCAGACGTCTTCCGCCCCCTCGCTGAGCTGCTGATCGGAAGCGGGCTGCGCATCTCCGAGGCCCTGGCGCTCCGAATGAGCGACCTGGAACTTGAGGAGGCGGGCGGGACGATCGTCGTCTACCGCGCGCGAAAGGGAAACGCCACCGGCTCAACGAAGTCCGACCGGTTTCGTTCGGTCGAGATCGGGCCGGGTCTATCCCGCACGCTTCGGGACCAGATCGCGCTTCGTTCCGAGTTGGCAGGGAGCGATCGCACCGCGGCCTTGCTCTTCGTGATGCCGATGCGAACTACGAAGCGCGGCATTGGTCGGTGGGAGAGCGCTGGCGTCAGCAGGTCCCTCGATCGAAACACGGTCTCACGCGACTGGCATAAGGACGCGCTCGTGGACGCTGCACTGCGCGACATGCCCCTGCACGCCCTGCGCCACACGGCGGCCGCGGCTTGGCTCGCCGCCGGCAACTCGCTTATGTACGTGCAGCGCCAGCTGGGACATGCGGACATCAGCACGACCGAGCGGTATTACGGCCACCTTGAGCGGCACGTGCTCGCGGCGGGGGCGGTCGCGACGGAGGACGCGATTGCGCGAGCGGGCGCTCGGGCGTCGTCAGAGCAGCGATTGCTGACCCCGGATCGGGACAACTGAGCCGACGGCGGTATCCGCGACCTGTTCGCGACGCTCGTCCGGAGCTGGGACAGGCGGACGCTCGGTCCGGCAGGGCAGCCAGCCGGCACGGGTGTCCGTGAGCCACTGCTCGATGTCGTCGGCGATGAACCGGAGTGGTCCATCCTCGCCGCCGAGCCGCACCGACGGGATCCGGCCGCTGCGGGCCGCATCATAGACCCAAGCGCGCGAGACGGAGAGGATGTGGGCGACATCGTTCGGCCGCAGCAGCGGCGAGCGCGACCGCGACCGCTGTCCCGGTTTGCGGTCAGCCAGCCCCATCGGCGCACCGGCCGGTCCGAATGGATCGAACCTGGACGTGAATCAGGTGTCCGAACGTCAGCGTCATCGTTCCCAGCTTTACTT
>JALYTU010000101.1 GCA_030854125.1 Actinomycetota bacterium
GCTGAGATCGGCGCGCGGGCCGGGGTTACGCCGGAGGCGTGCTCGAGTGCCGCCGCGCGCATCAGCCCGGTGACCTGCGAGAGCCGTTCGGCCAGCTCGGTGACGAGGTCGGGGTCGGGGTCACGCAGTTCGGAGCGCAGCGCCGACCACATCACGCTCTGCAGCGCGTCAACGGCCAGTGAGATCGCGGCCGCACCCGCGGCACCTGCGAACTCCCCGACCCGCGCCACGAGCGGCTCCAGCGCCCCTCCAGGCTCCAGGCGGCGGTGGTCGGTCTCGTCGGCGATCGCCCGCAGCATCGCTGCGCACACGCGCGGACCCTCCCGGGTCAGGTCAGCGGCGAGGATCCGTGGCGCGTCATCGAGCGGGGCCCGCTCCAAGAGCGCGAGCAGCCATCCCTTGGTCAGATCCTCGGTTTGATCGAGCAGCGCTGCGATCGGGGCGTCAGCGACCGGTCGCGCCCGGCGACGGCGGGGTGGACCTGTCAGCATCGCCGTCTTGTATCACGCGCCGCAGTCGGCCCGATCGCGAGAAACCCCGAAACTCCGAGGTTCGCAATGTCCCCGCTGATCACAATTGCCGAGGCCCGCCGCCAGGTCCTGGAACGGATCTCGCCGCCCGGGTCCGAGGCGGCCCCCGTCCTCCTCGCGCTGGGCCGGGTGCTCGCCGCCGATGTTCTCGCCCGCGCCGATACCCCGCCGTTCCCCTCCTCGGCGATGGACGGCTACGCGGTCCAGTCAGGGCCGGCCGGACGCCGGCTGACGATCATCGGCGAATCCCGTGCCGGTACCCCGAGTGACCGCGGGCCGGGGCCCGGGGAGGCGATTCGCATCTCGACCGGCGCCGCCGTGCCCACGGGCGCCGACGCGGTCATCCCCCAGGAGAACGTCGTCGCTCAGCAGAGCACGATCGAGACGACCGCTGACGCACGAGCCGGCGATCACGTCCGGTCGCCCGGCGAGGACATGCGCGCCGGGACGCGGATCCTGACGGCCGGCACCCGTCTGGGAGCGATCGAGCTCGGAGCGGCCGTGACCGCCGGCCTTGGCGAGGTCAGCGTCGCTCGTCGCCCGCACGTGGCGGTGCTCTGCACCGGAGACGAGCTGCGGGCGCCAGGCGAGCCGCTGGGCCCGGGAGAGATCCACAATTCCAACGCCCCGATGCTCAATGGCCTGGCCGCGGGCGCGGGCGCGCTCGCCGATGCGGCACAGCGACTGCCCGACGACCGCGCGGCGACTCGCGACGGCATCGGCCGGGCGCTGGAGCGGGCCGGAGTCGTGATCATCTCCGGCGGCGTCTCGGTAGGCCCCCATGATCACGTCAAGCCAGTGCTGGCCGAGCTCGGGGTGCAGGAGGTGTTCTGGAGCGTGGCGCTTCAGCCCGGCAAGCCGACGTGGTTCGGGATCGCCCCCGGGGGCCAGCTCGTCTTCGGCCTGCCGGGCAACCCGGTGTCGGCCGTGGTCACCTTCTCTCTGTTCGTCGCCCCGGCACTCGCCGCGCTGCAGGGCGAGCACAGCCGCCGTCGCCTGGAGGCCAGCGCGGTGCTGGGAACCGACATGCGCCGCAACCCCCGCCGCGAGCAGGCGGTGCGCGTCCGCCTGGCGCGCGGGGATGGACCGCCGGTGGCCACCCCCAACGGGTCTCAGGGCTCGCACGTCCTCAGCTCGCTGGTCGGCGCCGACGCGTTGGCCATGATCCCCGCCGGCGAGGGAACGCTGGCCGCGGGCAGCCTCGTCGGGCTCGAGCCGCTCGCGGCCTGAGCTCACTGCAAGCGCACCCAGGCGACCCGGCGGGCCGCGGCAGCCAGACCGCGCCGGTTCGGCCCGGTCGGCACAATCGGCGCAGATGCTGGCCCCGTTCACCGCAATCGCGGTCGCGGTCTCGCTGCTCGCCGCCTACCTCCGGCGCCGGCGTGCGCAATACCCCGCGCAGACCGTGATCGTCTCCCCCCGCCGGTCAACGGTCGTCTCAGGCGATGGTCAGGTCCGCTCGGTCCAGTCGGCCGACCTCTCCGTGCAGCCGGCGGACCTGGACCGGATCTGGGGCACGGCCAACCTCGAGAATCTCGCTCGGACCTACTGGTGCTTCCTCTCCCGGGTCACGCTCGGCCTGGTCCGCGTCTACTACGCCGCCGAGACCCGCTCGGTCTGCCTGCTCTCCCCCCGGATCACCCTGCTGCGGTTCGACAAGCCGCAGTACACCGTCGAGGATGATCACGGGCTGGTTTGCTGGCGAATCCGTGACGGCCTGCTGGTCGCCCGTTCGGGACGCGGATCGGGCTTTCTCGCGCTCGATGTCCGTCGCCGGGGGCCCGACGACAGCGGACGGACGGTGCTCCACATCGAGGTTGAGGTCACGGCCTTCTACCCGTCGATCGCCGTCGGGTTCGGGGTCCCCGTGTACCGGATGACGCAGTCATTCCTGCACTCCCTGGTCACGCACGCGTTCCTGCGCTCACTGGGCCGCCTGGACCTGGCCCAGTCGCGGATCGGAGCTCTGGCCCAGCAGATCACCGACCGCCTGCCCGGCGGCTGAGGCCGCTAGCTGTAGCTGATGCCAAGCGCACGCATCTTGGTCCGATCGTGCGTCGCGCGGATTCGCCGCACGGTGCCCGAGCGCGAGCGCATGACCAGGGACTCGGTGCTGGCCCCCCGGTCTCCCTGGTAGCGGACCCCTTGAAGGACATCCCCGTCGGTGACCCCGGTGGCCGAGAAGAAGGCGTCGTCGCCGGCGACGAGGTCGTCCTGGGTGAGGATCTTGGACAGGTCATAGCCGGCGTCCACCGCCGCGCTGCTCTCCGCATCGCTGCGCGGCCACAGGCGGCCAAGCAGCCGCCCGCCGATGCACTTGATCGCCGCCGCGGAGATGACGCCCTCGGGGGTCCCGCCGATCCCCCACAGCAGGTCGACGGGCGAGTTCTCGCTCACCGCGAGCAGGCATGCCGCTACGTCGCCGTCGGTGATCAACCGGACTCGGGCCCCGGCGTCACGGACCTCCTGCATCGCGGTGTGGTGACGCTCGCGGTCGAGCATGACCACCATCACGTCGCGGATGTTTCGATTCTTGCGCTGGGCGACGAGCTGGAGGGTCTCGGGGAGCGGACGATCGAGATCGAGCAGATCGGCGATATCGGGGCCCCCGGCGACCTTCTCCATGTACAGGCACGGCCCGGGGTCGAACATCGATCCGCGCTCGGACAGCGCGATCACCGCCAACGCGTTGGGCATGCCGAGCGCGGTCAGCCGCGTTCCCTCCAGCGGGTCGACGGCGATGTCCACCTGAGGCGGTGTACCGTCGCCGATCTGCTCGCCGTTGAAGAGCATCGGGGCCTCGTCCTTCTCGCCCTCGCCGATCACCACGACACCGTCCATCGCGACGGAGTCCAGGACGGCCCGCATCGCGTCCACCGCAGCCTGGTCGGCTCCCTCCTTGTCCCCGCGCCCGATCTCGCGAGCAGCGGCGAGCGCCGCGGCCTCGGTGACCCGGACGAGCTCCAGAGCCAGGTTGCGATCGGGCTTGGTGGGGGTGCTCACAGGACCCCCGGTGGCTTACGGCGCGCGCCGCTCATCTGGGCGCGCCAGACCGCGCCGAACAGGATCAGGAAGTCGGCCGCCAGGGCCAGCCACCAGCCGTCGTTGACGCTGATCTCACCGGCCGGGGAGCCCGGCTTGCCGATCACGCCGAGGTAAACGGTGGCCACGAGTGCGACCAGCGCGACAACGGCGGTCAGCTCGCCGCGCGGCCAGGAGAGCGCGTGGCCGCGGATGATGATGTAGGCGAGGATCGCCGGGGCGCCCGCCCCGACCAGCAGCACGTACCGGACCGGTCCCAGTGACGCCCATCCCGTGCAAACCGTGTGGGGGCCACGACAGGTGCCCAGCATCGCATGGCGGTTGCCCAGCGAATACCAGCTGAGGAACAGCGAGATGCCCAGCAGGATGCCGCCGATGATCGCCAGCAGCTCCCCGCGGGTGAGGTCTCGGAAGCGCATCGCGCCGGAGCCTAACCGTTTTCGCCACACTTCCCGCCGTGGAACTGGCGCGGCTGTACCCCAAGACCGGAAAGGTGATGATCGAGGAGCACATCCTTGCGCTGCACCTCGGCGAGCGTGCCCCCGCGGCTCGCGCGCTGACGGTGGCCAACTTCGTCTCCAGCCTCGATGGGCGCGCGAGCTTGCAGGGCCGCTCGGGCGGTCTCGGCGATGACGCGGACAAGGCCATGTTCCGCGCGCTACGCCGGGCCAGCGACGCTGTGCTGGTCGGCACGGGCACGCTGCGCGCCGAGAACTACGGACGGATCGTCGCCGACCCCGCCGCGCGCCGGGCACGCGAGGTCCGCGGAGTCACCGCCGAGCCGCTGGCCGTAACGCTGACCCGCAGCGGCCTGCTCCCCCTCCAGATCCCGCTGTTCGCCGAACCCGAGGCCCGCGTGATCGTGTTCAGCGGCGCCGAGGTCGAGCTCGGGGATGCCAAGGCCCAGGTCGAGGTGGTGCGCCTGGACTATGACGAGCTCAGTTTCACCGCCGCGCTGACGCATCTGCGCCGCGAGCACGGTGTCCGGCTCGCCCTCTGCGAGGGGGGGCCGGCGGTGCTCGGCGCGCTGCTGCGCGAGAGCGTGCTCGACCAGCTGTGCCTGAGCCTGGCCGCCAAGCTGGCCGGCGGTGGGGACGCCCCCGCGATCACCAGCGGCCCGGAGCTGCCCGAGCCCGCGGATGCGAGGCTGGAGGAGGTGCTGGAGCGCGACGGGACACTGTTCTTACGCTATGCGTTAAGAAGTTGAGGTTTGCCGAAGCTGCCGGTGATGCCACAATGACAGAGAGTGGACGTCTGGCACGCAGCAGGGATCGCGCAGACGCCCGCCGAGGCGCGGATCGTCACCGCGCTGGCTGAGGCGCGCGAGCGGACCTTTGCGCTCGTCGCCTCGGTCTCCGGCGAGGATCTCGAACGTGTCCATTCCGAGCTGATGAGCCCACTGGTGTGGGACCTCGGCCACATCGCCGCGTTCGAGGACCTGTGGATCGTTCACCGCTTTGGCGGCCGCCCGCTGCTGCGCGAGTGCCTGGCGGACGTGTACGACGCGTTTGAGACCCCGCGCGCCGGGCGCGGCGAGCTTCCCTTCCTGCGCCCGGCCGAGGCGGTCGAGTACCTCGACGCGGTCCGGGCACATACGCTGGCGGTGATCGGGCAACGCGGGATCGAGGATGGGGTCATCTGCGAGCTCGTCCTGCGCCATGAGCAGCAGCACAACGAGACGATGCTCCAGACCCTCCAGCTCGCCCGCCTGGATGGCTACCGCCCGCCCGGTCGCGCCCCGGATTTCAACGGACCAGCGCCGGTGGGCGCCGGCGGGCTGGAGCTGATCGAGATCCCGGCCGGACCCTGCACGATCGGCGCCCCAGCCGACGGTTTTGCCTACGACAACGAGCAGCCGCGTCACCGCACCGACGTTCGCGGTTATCAGATCGGCCGCACGCCGATCACCAACGCGAGCTATCTGACCTTCGTTGAAGGAGGTGGTTACGAGCGACGTGAGTGGTGGTCCAAGGAAGGCTTTGCCTGGAAGGAGGACTACGACATCACGCGACCAGGCGGCTGGACGTCCGACCTCCGGGGCGAGTGGCGCCTGAACCAGCTCGAGCCGCTGCACCCCGATCGTCCCGTCGTCCACCTGTCCTGGTTCGAGGCCGACGCCTTCGCCCGCGCCCACGGACTCCGCCTCCCGACCGAGATCGAGTGGGAGAAGGCGGCGACCTGGGACCAGGAGCAGCAGCGCGCCCGTGCGTACCCGTGGGGTGACGATCCGCCGGTCTCCGGCGTGCACGCCAACCTCGATCAGCTCGCCGTGGCAGCGAACCGTCCGCGGGGTTGACAGCCGGGGCCTCGCCATACGGCTGCCTGGCGATGCTCGGCGATGTCTGGGAGTGGACGAGCACCGAGTTCGCCGGCTACGAGGATTTCTCCCCCTTCCCCTACCCCGAATACTCCGAGGTGTTCTTCACCAAGGGGTACCGAACCCTGCGCGGTGGATCGTGGGCGACACGTGGGCGTGTCGCCACTGCGAGCTTCCGCAACTGGGACTATCCCCAGCGCCGCCAGATCTTCGCCGGGCTGCGCGTTGCCAAGGACCTCTGATATGAGATCGACGTACAGCACCGACACCGTTCAGATCGACTCGTGGCTAACCGATGATGACGAACGCTCGCTCGCCAATGACGTCCTCGACGGCCTCACCAAGCCGTTCAAGGAGCTGCCGCCCAAGCACTTCTATGACACCCGGGGGTCGGAGCTGTTCGAGCAGATCTGCGAGCTGCCCGAGTACTACCCGACCCGGACCGAACTGGCGATCCTGCGCACGCGCGCGGCGGAGATCGTGGCCGGCACCGCCGCCGGCGAGCTCGTGGAGCTCGGCTCCGGCGCCTCGGATAAGGCCCGCGTCCTGCTCGACGCGATGAGCGACGCGCAGACCCTGCACCACTACCTCCCGCTCGACGTGTCGGCCAGCGTCGTGCAGCATGCCGCCGACGCCCTGACCGATGAGTACCAGGGGCTGCTCGTGCACGGCGTGATCGGCGATCTCGAGCGTCATCTCGGGCACGTGCCGCCGCCCGAGGCCCCGCGGCTGGTCGCCTTCTTGGGCGGCACGATCGGCAACTTCCCGCCGGGAACCCGGCGCGGGGTGCTGGCCAAGATCGCTACCCTGCTGGGTGCCGAGGATCGGCTTTTGCTCGGGACCGACCTGGTCAAGGACCCGGCGGTGATCGAAGCCGCCTACAACGACGCGGCGGGTGTGACGGCCGAGTTCAACCGCAACGTGCTCTACGTCCTGAACCGCGAGCTGGAGGCGGACTTCCAGCCCGAGGCGTTCGCACACGTCGCGTTCTTTGATCGCCGCCAACAGTGGGTGGAGATGCGCCTGCGGGCGCTGCGGCCGATGTCGGTGGCAGTCGCCGACCTCGACCTGCGCGTCGAGTTCGCGGCCGGTGAGGAGTTGCGCACCGAGATCAGCTGCAAGTTCACCCGCGACCGCGTGACCGGGGACCTGGATGCGGCCGGGCTCGAGCTCGAGCACTGGCTGACCGACCCGGATGACCTGTTCGCGGTGTCGGTCGCCCGGCTCGCCGCGGGGTAGCGACGGCGGCTGGGCTCAGGGCGTCCTGAGCCGGCTCACGGCCCGGCGGTTAGGGTTGGGCGGGCATGACCGAGGAGCTCTCCCCCGCCGATCGCTCGTCGCTGGCCGCAGAGCAGGGCCCGGTCAACATGGCGGTCGGCGGACTGATGGTCTTCGCGGCCCAGCCGCCGCTGGACCGAGCGATGGTCGCGGCCCGGCTGCGACAGCGCATCCACCTGATTCCGCGTCTGCGCGAGCGCCTGGAGGAGCCCCCGCTCGGCCTCGCCAACCCGGTCTGGACCGATGACACCGGCTTTGATCTTGACTGGCACGTGCGCCAGGCCGGCCTGCCCGCCGGCGCCGGCGACGAGGAACTCGGGGCGCTGGTGGGCCGCGAGTTCTCCCACCGCCTGGACCGCCGGCGCCCGTTGTGGGAGGCGACCCTGATCGGACCGCTGCGCGACGGCCGCCAGGCCCTGCTGATGAAGGTCCACCACGCCCTGGTCGACGGGATGGCGGCGCTCGGCCTGGCCGCGCTGGTGCTCGACCCGAGTCCGAAACCGATGGACGTGCCCGGCGCCGGGGCCGAATGGGAGCCCCAGCGCTATGACC
>JALYTU010000102.1 GCA_030854125.1 Actinomycetota bacterium
CCGTCAAACACGACGATCCCCGCGTGAACAAGTCCGGCTTTGCCACAAAGCTCAAGCACCGCGGTGAACAAGCCCGCGAGTGCGTCCTGGTGACGGTGCACGAACCGGGCGATCGTCGCGTGATCAGGGACCTCATTGGCAGTGATCACCCGATAGGCGATGTCCTGGCGACAGTGACGCTCAATCCCACGCGAGGAAAACTCCCCCGTCGCATACGCGTAGCTCAAAACGCTCACCATGACCGACGGCTCATAGGCCGGCCGGCCTTTCCCGTCCGCGCGATAGGCCGCATAGAAGGCGTCAAGGTCCAGCTGGCTGACCGTCGCGATGACAAACCACGCGAGATGGTCCTCCGGCAACCAGTCGCGCAACGACGGCGGCAACAGAAACGCCTGCTCACGATCACAATCCCGAAAGTTCTGACTCATCCAGGCATTCAATTAATTAAACCCGCCGGCGACCGCAACCCATTTACGCGACAGCGTCCGGGACGGCTTGCGCCGTCGCCCATGAGGAATGAAAATCCTTCTGCCGCCGGGCTGACACCGGCGAGGCTTGGTGCCGTGGTTCGAGCCCGTGCGACAGCGTGGCGCAGGAGCCTGTGGAACCGTTGAATGCTGCCAAGAGCGCGAAAGCCAGACTCATCCCTGGGAGGCTCCTCCCGGCGGCCACTCTCGTCGTTGCAATCACGGAGGCACCCGGCCTGAACTGACCAACTGAGCATGCTCCCGCGGGCCGGTCAGAAGGCGGGCCCGCGTTCGCATGCTCCGAGCGGCTCCACCACCCCGGGGATTTACAAGCCAGCCTCCGCCGAGTGCGGCAGCGTGGCGGTCGGTAATGCGTCCAGATCGGCTGTGGCTCTCGCGGACACTCGGGACCGCGATTCTCAAGGAAGGCGGGGCAGCGTGGTGGGGGCTTGTGGGTCACGTATGACTACCGTTGGGGGGTTGACGATCGGCGGTTGGTTGTCGTGCGTGTACTGCTCGACGCTCAAGCCGGGTGTCGATTTGTAGTTCGGCGGCGAGACGGTCGCGTAGTTTGGTGGGTGTGAGGTCATCGTTGGGGCTGGAAATGGTGCGCGAGCCGGCGGTTTGCCCGTCCGAGATCGGCCCCACGAGCCCAGATCACAGTCTCCGTCAGACCCAGGGCAGTTCAGTGACGCACTCGCTCACCGATCTAACATGGCCGGCGCGGTGCAGCGACGCCCGCCCAGGGTAGGACTGGGTCTTTTTACCTGTCCGGCATGAGGAGTTTGTGCTCGAGCGCGTAGCGCACGAGGTCTGACCGGGAGCCGAGCCGCAGCTTCTGTTGGATCTCGCAGGGTGAGTCTTCACCGTGCGTACCGACAGGACAGCTCATCGGCGATCTCGTTGTTGGTGTGCCCAAGCGCGATCAGGCGCGGCACCTGCGCCTCGCGTTCTGATCGACTGTTCGGGGGACTAGGCGGCGGCTCGGCTGCCACCCGGGCGTCAAGCCGCGGGTTTAGATACGTGTCGCCACTCCCGCGCGCCGGACGGCCTCGACCAGCTCTGCCTCGGCGGCCTTCTTGAGCACGTAGCCAAGGGCGCCGGCGCTGAGCGCCTGGCGAGCGTATGCGGGCTCGTTCTACATCGTCAGCACGACGATCTGCGTGTCCGGGCACTCGGAGCGGATCTCCGGGATCGCCTTGAGGCTCAGTATCTCGGGCAAGTTCAGGTCGAGAATGAGCACGTCGGGAGCCGCGCACGTAGCGGCGGGCGCCGTCGAGGTCCGACGCCTCGGCTACCACCTCAAAGCCTTCCTCGGCGCGGAGAACCTGCCGAAGCCCACGACGAACGACCGCGTGATCGTCGGCGATTACTACTCGAATCATGCCGAATGAGCCAGCCTGATCTGGCTCAGGAGCGTCGAGAGGTCCGTCAGGTTTCGCCATTTCGCGTCAATGGGGTGCGGCGTGATCGAGTGACTCGAGATAAGGGGCGAGGTATTTCGCGGCGATCTTCGTTGGCGGCGACCACGTTGGCGTCTCGCTGATCTGCGAGCGTGACCCGTGTCCCCCGGTGATGTGTGCGCTCAGGTACAGGGGCCGATCGCCGCCGAGGAGGATTCCATGGATCACCGGATGAAACTTGGTGGGCTCGATCGGGGCCCCGGCTAACGCCGCGATCGCCTCCGCCGCGGTGTCTGCCTGCTGGGCGGCGATGCCTCCATGCTTGATAGCGAAATCGGTTGCGTCCCCGGCCGCGTACACGCGCTCGAGGCCTGGCACCTTGCAGTGAACGTCGATCGAGATGAACCCGTTCGCGGCTTGCTTGGGAACCCCCGGCGTGGAGGGCCCGGACAGCTCCGGCAACGCGACCACGCGGTCGACGTGCAGGCGACGCGAGCCTGGGTGGATCGATACCCGACCTGCCTCCGGAGTTTCGCAGTGAGCCGAGGTGATCGTGAGGATCCCGTGCTGCTCGAGCAACCGCTCGACGGCATCACTGACCGCCTGGCCAAAGATCGCCAGCGGAGCGTCTTCAGGGGTCACGAGTGTGACCGATATGTCTTCGTTCATGTCCCACGCTCGCCGCGCGGTCATCAGCGCCAGCTCGTAGATCGGCAGCGGCCATGGCATCGGAGTAGGCACGATGAACGCGAGCTTTCGGGTGTATCCGCCTTCAACATCCTGAATCAGCCCGTGTAACTGCTCGTCCAGGTGCCGGTCATCGAGGGTCAGCGCATGCCGAAAACGCGGGCGCAGAATCGCGCCGAGCGCGATCAGCAGCACGTCGTATGAGAGCTGCTCCCCGCCCTCCGTATGAACGACGCGGCTCGCCGGATCCAGCCACTTGAACGCGTCCTGCTTGAGCTCGACGTCGATGTCGTGCGCGATCGCCTCGAGCGAGTAGTGGCGTGCCCCGCTGTAGGCGAACGGCTCGCGCACCCGCATTGGGCGGTAGACGAACTCGGGCTCTGGAGCGAGCAGCGTCGTGCTGATCAGCTCGCCCGCGAGCTCGCGCAGCGCAAGCGCCGCCTCGAGCGCGGCGACGCCGCCGCCGAGGATCAGAACTCTGAACTGCTGCGGGTTGCTCGAGGTCATCGCTACCAGGCTATGGGCAGCCAGTGCGATCCGCCAGCCGCCCGCGCCCGAAATGCTGTTGCGGAGAACTACGGGGGCTCAGGCGAGCCGGCCCAGACGCCGGTCAAGCAGCGCGACCACGTCGCCAACGAGCTCGTCGAGCGGTCGATCGCTGCGCAGGGCCACGTGAGCGTTCGCGGGGACCTCGTCAAGCGGCTCCCACCGCTCACGCTCTCGCAGCACGACCGCGAGGTCGGCGTCAGACACGCGCTTTCGATCGTGCTCGCGCTGTGCTGCCCGCTGGGCAACGACGGAGCGGGAAGCCTGGCATTCGATGAACAGCAGCGGAGCGGTGGCGGCAAACGAGGACGCGAACGCTTGGCGGTCAGCGAGGTGCCGGAACGTGGCGTCGACGATCGCCCCGCTGTTGACGGCCACCTCTCGGACTGCCCCGCGAGCGAGCTCGGCGTAGGTGCGTGCGTTCCACTCCAGGCCGTAGGTCTCACTCGATGCCGGCTGCGTGGAATGAACGCCCGCGAGCCGCTTGCGGGTCACGTCAGAGCTCAGGCGACGCAGGCCGGACAGCTCGGCGAGCGCGCCGGCAAGCGACGACTTACCGCTCGCAGGGACGCCGCAGACAACGACCACGAGCGGCAGCCGCGCCCGCCAAGAAAATCGCTCCGCGAGCGTGATCAGATCGCGGGCGTGGCCGCTCGCTTGTCCGTACGCCGCGCTCGCCGCCAGGTGTTGGGCGGCGCGCACGAACGCTACCTTCGCACGTACGAGCGCGCGGTAGGCGGCGTAGAACGCGATCAGCGCATCGGCGCCGGGGTCTCCGCCGGCGTCCCGATACGCCTGCACGAGCATCTCGCCGAAGCGCTCGCCTCCGCGGGCGACGAGGTCGAACACGAGGAACGCCAGATCATCCGCGACGTCAAGCTCGCGCAACGCAGGATCAAACTCGACGCAATCGACGATCCGCACATCCCCGTTGACGAGCACGTGCTCGGCCCGGAGATCCCCATGGCCCTCGCGCACGTGCCCGTGGCTCGCGCGCTCCCGGAAGGTTTGGGCGTGCGCAACGATGAACGCGTGCGCGAAGCGCTCGAGCGCCAACACCCGGTCGAGCTCACCGCGCTGCTCCACACACCCCAGCAGCTCGTGCAGGTTGCGCTCAAAGCGCCGCTCGGCGGTCAGGACAGGCGCGCCGGCCGGGACTCGTCGCGATCGGGAATGGAATCGCGCCAGCGCGCGCGCGACGGCGACAATGTCCTCGCGCTCGAGCTCGCCCCGGTCGAGCCTCGCCGCAAGCGTGAGGTCCTCGTCGTAGCGACGCATCTCGACCACGAACTCGATCGCGCGCGGATCGTCCTCGGCGGTCAGCGCGACGCGATCCGCCGTCGCCGTGATCCCAAGGACGCCGAGATAGATGTCGGGCGCCAGCCGGCGGTTGAGGCGCACCTCCTCGGCGCACATCTGCCGCCGTCGCGCCGGCGTGCCGTAGTCGACGAAGTCTAGTGTGAGCGGCTTCTTCAGCTTGTACGCCCGCTCGCCGGCGAGGAACACCCACGAAATGTGCGTTTCGCGAACGTCGACGGTCGCGGGCCGATGAGGGTACAGCTCGGGCTGCGAAAGCGCCGCGCGGATCCTCTCGGTCACGGTTGGCGCGTTCCCCGCGCCAATCGGGCCCGGTCGGGCGATCTCAGCGGTCATCCGAGCAGACCCTAGAGCGGCCGGATCGAATGCGCATCCGGGCTGCCCCCCGCGCGCGGTCGGGTTTCTACTGATCGACGAGCCTGGGACGAACAGATCAAATCAACGCGCTCGACAGGGAGCGCGCGCCGTGGCCCGCAGCTTCGGATTCGCGCCCGAGCAACCCCGCCCCGATCGCACACACCGCGCTCGTCGGCTAGGGGCTGTATCTGGTGTGGCGCTGGAGGTCGAAGGATCGCGCCGCCGCTCCGCGCTCGTCGGCGAGATGTGCGCGGTCAACGGCGGCCCGTACGTCGCCGCGTTGCTGATCCCAGCGACCCGAAGCTCTTCGAGCTCACGCTGCCCGACGCGGGCATGCTCGCCACCGCGCTGCTCGCCAGCCGGGTCTTGATCGCAGGACTCGGATCTGTGGCTGCTCGCTCCGAGCCGGCCCGTCTCAGTCGCCTCCGTGAGCCGGCACCACCAGCACGGGCCGCTTGGCGTGTGCGACCACCGCAGCCGACACGCCGCCCAGCAACGCCGACTCGACTCGCCCGAGCCCGCGGGCGCCGACCACGATCAGCTCGACATCAAGCTCCTCCGCCACTTCGCAGATCTTCGGCCAAGCCTTGCCGCACGCGACCCGACTCGTGGCTTCGAACCCGGCGTCGCGCGCGAGCACCAGCCCGCGCTCAGTATCCTCGCGCGCCAAATCCTCAGCGAGCGCGTCCAAGCCGAGCTCCTCAGAGACAAGCTTCGCCAACGGAGCGCTGATGATCGTGGCCGGGTCGTACGCCGCCCACGCCCTGACTGGCTCCCAGACCGCCAGCACCACCGCCGGCCTGGCGCTCAACACCCGACCTGCTTTCGCGATCGCCGCGGCAGCATCCTCCGACCCGTCGAAGCACAGCAGGACCGGAGCTACGACCTCTGACTTGGTGGAGCCGACGGACACCTCGTCCACGATGGCGCGTCACTGGCCTCGCTGTCACGCGACCGCTGCTCGGGGGGCATTGCCCCTTCGCCGGTCGCGAGCGCCTGTCCGTATGGAAGCGCTCGAGCGGCGCTTTCGGACCCGTCTGTCGCCCAAACGACCGTCTTGAACATCGAGTGCCTCGATTCGAAATTGGTCTGCATCCAGCGTGCACGTTCGCGGGGTGGGCCACAACCGGTCGATACCGCACGTGTGATCGGTAGTGAGGACCTTTGCCGGTGGTTCGCCGAATCGCGGGGCGATCAGCCTCTGAGCGCGCGGAGTGTGTTGAGGATCACGGCGAGGTCGATCGCTTCCTGGAACAGCGCGCCGGCGACGGGCGGTAGGTAGCCGGCGGCTGCGACGGCCATCGCGGCAAGGCTGAGACCCATGCCGGTGAGGACGCTCTGGCGGGCGATGAACAGCGCCCGGCGTCCGGCGTGCACGGCCTCGGCGACGCGGTCAACCCGGTCAACTGTGATGACCGTCGGCGGTCTCTGATGAGACCGTCGCGCCAGCAGCTCCCATCGCGATTCCGAGGTCGGCGAGCGCGACTGCGGGCGCGTCGTTGATGCCGTCGCCGACCATGATCACCGGGCTGAGGTTCGGGTCGGAGCGGACGGTGCGGACGACCTCGAGCTTGTCCTCCGGGGACTGCTCGGCATGGACACGGTCCACGCCGAGCTCACGGCCGACGCGCTCAGCGACCGAGCGACGGTCGCCGGAGATCATCGCGACATGGCGAACGCCCTCGGCGCGGAGCCGCTCGACGATGTGTTCGGCGTCGGGGCGGAGCTCGTCGGCCATCACGATCACCCCGGCGACATGGCCGTCGACGGCGACGACGATGTGCGCTTCGCCGGATCCGCGGGTCGTGCTCAGCGAGCTTGACACGATCTCGTCTCTGGGGATGCCGGATGTGCCCATGTAGGCTCGGCTTCCGACGACGATGCGTCGCGTTCCGATCGTGCCTTGGATGCCTTGGCCCGGCTCCTCGATCACGTCGGTCGGGAGGGTGAGCTCAAGCCTCGCCTCGGTGGTCGCGGCGACGAGCGCCCCGCCAAGGACGTGGGCGGACATGCGGTCCACCGATGCGGCGAGCCGCAGGACCTCGCTCGACTCAAGGCCGCCGTGCGGGACGATGTCGCGGACCTCGGGGGTACCGACGGTTAGCGTCCCGGTCTTGTCAAACAGGACCGTCCGGGCCTGCCGGAGCGTCTCGATCGCCCCAGTGCCGTTGACGATGATCCCGGCGCGCGCGGCACGGGACGGACCCGATACGAGTGCGATCGCGCGGCGAGGATCAGCGGGCAAGGTGTCGCGACAACCACGACCGCGAGCGCGCGGACGGGGTCCCCGCTGAGGATCCAGGCAAGGCCGGCGACCAGCAGGGTCGCGGGTAGGAAGAAGCCTGCGTAGCGGTCGGCCATTCGCACAAGGGGGGCGCGCTGTGTCTGCGCCTGCTCAACTAACCGAACTAGCGCGGTGGAGGCGCTTTCGCTCGCCGGCCGATCCGCACGGATACCGAACGGCGAGCCTGCGTTCGCGGCGCCGCTCAACACCGGCATCCCGCAGGCGACGGACACGGGGAGCGGCTCGCCGCTGAGCGTGCTCGTGTCCACAACTCCATCGCGGCTGACGAGCGTGCCGTCGACCGGGGATCACTTCACCGGTGCGGACAACCAGGACATCGCCGATCTGCACCTGTTCGACGGGCACCTCCTGCAGGCCGTCGCCGACTCTCAGCTGAGCGACCTTTGGAGCGCGCTGCACGAGCGCGGTTAGTTCCCGGCGCGCGCGCCGCGAGGCGATCGTCTCAAGCGCTGCGCCGCTAGAGAACATGAGCCCGACCACTAACCCGGCGAGCTCTTGATTCATCGCGAGCGAGCCGACCATCGCGACCAGCGCGATCGTGTCGACACCGAGGCTGCGCTCGACAACGATCGACCTCGACCGCTAGATCAGCCGCCAGCAGGGCGACCGCGGCACCCCACACCAG
>JALYTU010000722.1 GCA_030854125.1 Actinomycetota bacterium
GTGGGGGCCGGCGCTGCCGTCGGCGCGGGGGCCGGTCGCGGCGCGGCGACCGGAGCGGGCGTCGCCCGATGCTTGCGGTGGCGTTTGGTGGTCGTGGCCCGGCTGGTCTGGGTCTGCGGGACGCTGAGCTGGAACTGGCCGGTCACCCCGAGGCCGAGTAGGAAGCGAGCGAACGAGACGCCCGCTGCCGTGACCTGGCCGTCCTTATAGCCGGTGGTCGCCTGCGCCTGCGTCTCGCCGTCGGCCATGCTCCAGCCGGTCTCCAGACACGAGCCCGACTTGGCGTAGCGGGCGATGACGTCGCCGGCCTGCAGGGTCTGGCCGATCCGGGCGAGGTGATCGATCTGCTCGGAGACGTACACGAACTGGCCCACCTGCGGGCCGCTGGAGAGCTGGTACCAGATATAGGGGTGGCCGGCGTACCAGTCGCGCATGATCCCGACCACGGTGCCGCTGCCGATCGCCCGGATCGGATCCCCTGGGGACAGGCACACGTCGACGCCCATGTCGGTGCGGCCGACGATCGGGCTGGCCCCGAGGAACGGGTTCTCGTAGGCCGAGGCGGCCGCCGGGGCGGCGAGGGCGAACACGGCGACCAGACCCATCAGCGAGCAGGAGACTGCGGTGACGTGTCGAATGCGCCGCATTCCTCCCTCCATCGGACAGACATGCGCATCGCTTGAATTCCGGTCCGGCGGCCGGCCCCTCGGTCGCACTCGGTCGGGTGATCCGGGGCAGCGGGAAGCGGCGTACGTCAGGATGTGTTTCCCGTCGGAATCTGCAGGGAACCCCGAGGAGCATGCGGACCGTTGTAGCGTCCGCTACCAGACCATGACGCCAGCCAGCCAAGGACCGAGCTCGCGAAGCGGCACGCCGGTGATCGAACCTCCGGGGCCCGGGAACGGCCCCCCGGAGTCCGGGCGCTCCGGGGTGCGCAAGAGCTTCAATGAGGCCGCGCACAAGCTCGGCTACTGGCCTGTTCTCTCCGTCGGCCTACCCGAGACCCAGGAGCCGTCGGAGGAACTGCGCGCTGCGACGTCTGACGATCGCGATGTCGTCGCGCACGCCAGCAAGGCCGTGCTCGCGCTCGGGGCGCTGGGGATCGTCTACGGAGACCTCGGCACAAGCCCGCTCTACACGATGCAGGCGATCTTCCAGAGCCACGCCGACGCCGCCCGTCCGACGCCCGCGGGGGTCTACGGGATCATCTCGCTCGTCTTCTGGTCGCTGCTGATCGTCGTCTCGCTGAAGTACGCGCTGCTGATCATGCGGGCGCACAACCGCGGCGACGGCGGGATCATGGCCCTGACCGCGCTGGTCACCCGGCGACGCATTCCGCGCGGGCTGCTGCTCGTCACGCTCGGCATCTTCGGCGCCGGCCTGTTTCTCGGGGACGGGATGATCACCCCGGCGATCTCGGTCCTGTCCGCCGTCGAGGGCCTGAACGTCGCCACCCCGGGGCTGGAGCACGTCGTCGTGCCGATCTCGCTGGCGATCCTGCTCGCCCTGTTCCTGGTCCAGCGCTTCGGCACCGGATCGGTCGGCTGGCTGTTCGGGCCGATCATCCTCGTGTGGTTCGTCGCCATCGGCCTGCTTGGCGCCAAGGAGGCCTTTGCTCATCCCGAGGTCTTCCAGGGCCTGTCCCCGACCTGGGGCGCCCGCTTCATCGTCGATCATGGGCTGGCGGCGTTCCTGACCCTCGGCGCGGTCGTGCTGTGCGTGACCGGCGCCGAGGCGTTGTACGCCGACCGGGGCCACTTCGGAGCCACGCCGATCCGCATGACCTGGTTCACGATCGTCTTCCCGCTCGTGCTGTTCTCCTACCTGGGCCAGGGCGCCCTGATCCTCGCCCACCCCAGGACGATCTCCAACCCGTTCTTCCTGCTCGTGCCCGCCGGGCTGCGGATCCCGATGGTGATCCTCGCCACGATGGCGACGATCATCGCCTCCCAGGCCGCGATCACCGGCTCGTTCTCGGTCGCCAAGCAAGCGGTGCAGCTCGGCTTCCTGCCCCGGTTGAAGATTGTGCACACCTCAAAGCTCGAGGGCCAGATCTACGTGCCGCTGATCAACTGGTCACTGGCGATCGGGGTCGCGGCGCTGATTCTCTGGTTTCAGAAGTCGACCCGGCTGGCCGAGATCTACGGCGTCGCGGTCACCGGCACCTTCATCCTGGACACGATCCTGTTCCTCGCTGTCGCCCGCTCGATCTGGCACACGGCGATCTGGAAGCTCGCGCTGATCGGAGCGTTGTTTCTCACCGTCGAGGTCTCGTTCTTCTCCTCGAACCTCGCCAAGATCGCCCACGGCGCTTGGCTGCCGC
>JALYTU010000103.1 GCA_030854125.1 Actinomycetota bacterium
GGTCCGCGGCTTTGCCGTGGCGCTGTCGCGGGGGTAGGCACGGGCTCGGGCGAGCGGTCCGCGTCGCCGCGCCGGTAAGATGCCCCGGCGATGGGTCTCGTCATCACCGCCACCATCGGCCTGTGCCTGTGGATCATCATCTGGTCGCTCAACGTGAGCGGGTTGGACGCGATCATGCTCGCCGTCGTGATGGTCCTGGTGGCAATCGGCGTGCGCAACCTGCTGCCCTTCCTGCCCGGCCGGCGGGACTGAGCTCCGCTCCGCGAGCTCTGAGTGATGCGCCTCGGTCGCAAGCGGCTGCTGCGCCGCGGCGCGTCGTGTGCACTGCCCCTGGCTCTTATCCTGAGCGGCTGTGGCGCGTCGACCACGGGCGGTAACCGCGTCGTCGTCGTCGCCGGCCGCACGCTGACCGTCGTCCTCGGGCAGCCCGGGGGCGGCGCGCGCAGCGAGCCGGCGCAGGACGTCCTCGCCGCCGAGCAGCTCGCCTTTCATCAGAGCAGCGGCAAGGTCGGCCCCTACACGCTGCATCTGCGGATCCTGCATGGCGCGACGCTGTCAGCCAACGCGCGCGCCGCGCTTGCCGACCAGAGTTCGATCGCCTATCTCGGCGAGCTCGTGCCCGGGACGTCTCAGGTGTCGGTGGAGATCGTCAACCAGCAGGGCCTGCTCGAGGTCAGCCCGGTCGACACCGCCGCCTACCTGACGCAACCGGTGCCCCCCGTCTCAGACTCGGTCCAGAGCTTCTACCCGGGGCACGTCACCTACCGCGAGACTTTCGCCCGCGTGGTTCCCACCTCCGCTCAGGAAGCCACCGCTCTGGTCTCTGAGATGCGGTCCGAGCACGTCTCGAGCCTGTACGTGGCTGACGACGGGCAACGCTACGGGGCCACCCTCGCGCTCGAGGTCAGATCGGCGGCCAGAATGGCCGGGCTGACCCTCGCCGGCAGCCTGCCGTCGGCCCAGGGCGCCTTCTTCGGGGCTAACCTGGCCAGCGCGTCTGACCGAGCGGCGGCCACACGGTTCTTTGATCAGGCTGCGGCTTCGGGGTCGACCAGCAAGCTGTTCGCCCCCTCCGGCCTGTATGACTCCGCCTTCGTCACCGCACTGAGCCCCGCCGCCCAGCAGCGCCTGGTCGTCTCCTCGCCCGGTTTCACGCCCGGCAAGCTGCCGCCGGGGGCGGCCGGCTTCGTCTCGGCGTTTCGGTCCGCCTACCAGCACGCGCCTGCGCCGCAGGCCGTGTTCGGCTACGAGGCGATGAAGGCCGTGCTCGCCGTCCTGCAGTCAGCGGGCCCTAACGCCGCCAATCGTGCCCTCGTCGTCAACAGCTTCCGCTCGTTGAAACGGACTGGAAGTGCGATTGGTGACTACACGATCAAGGGCGGCGATCCCAGCGCGGCGCCGTTCGTGTTCGCGCACGTGCGTTCGGGAGCGCTGACCGCGTTCCGGTTCGCCTCGCCGGCCGGTTAGGCCACCCGATCGCGCGCGCCGCTCCGCCGCGCCTGGTATTGCGTTTCTGTTACAGGAACGGTCGCGCGGCGAAGATTTGCCCGGTTTGCGCTTGCTGCAGTCCGGGCGCGTCATTAGTGTCCCCGCACCGGGCAGTCGAGAGCCCGGCCTGACACCTTTAGAGGAGGACGTCTATGAGACATCTCGGCAAGGCGTGGCGAGGTGGGCTGATCATCAGCTCGATCTTGGCGCTGAGCGCATGCGGTAGCAGCAGCAGTAGCAGTAGTAGTGCCGGAGGTTCCGGTGGTTCGAGCGGTGGTTCGTCGAGCGGTTCGACGATCGACATGTACTCCAGCCTGCCGCTTCAGGGCGCCTCCACGGCGCAGACCAATCCGCTGGTCAACGGGATCAAGCTCGCGCTGGCAGAGGCGGGCGGCAAGGCCGGCAAGTTCACGGTCAACTACCAGTCGCTGGATGACTCGACCGCCGCCGCCGGCAAGTGGGATCCGGGCCAGACCGCGGCCGACGCCCGCAAGGCAGCGTCTGATCCCAAGTCCGTCTACTACATCGGCGAGTTTAACTCCGGGGCCTCGGAGGTCTCGATCCCGATCCTCAACCAGGCCGGGATTCCGATGGTCAGCCCGGCCAACACGTACGTCGGCCTGACGACCAAGCTGCCGGGCAGTGCCCCCGGCGAGCCGGACAAGTACTACCCCAGTGGCAAGCGCAACTACCTGCGGATCGTGCCGATCGACTCGATTCAGGGCGCCGCCGGCCTGATCGCGATGAAGAGCGCCGGCTGCACCAAGATCGCGGTCGCCAACGACAAGGAGGCCTACGGGCAGGGGCTGGCCACGCTGCTCGGCCTGGAGAAGGGCTTCTACGGGGACACGATCACCAGCAACACCGGCATCGACCCGACGGCGCCGAACTTCCGCAGCTACGCGAGCACGATCCAGGGGCAGGGAGCCGACTGCTTCTTCTTCTCCGGGATCGTCTCCAACGGTGCGGTCCAGCTGACCAAGGATGTCCACGCGGCGCTGCCCAAGGCGAAGATCTTCGTCCCGGACGGCGCCTGCACGGGCTCCTACACCAACCCGAAGATGGGTGGCGTGCCGGCGGCGATCGATCCGCTGATCCAGTGCACGGTCGCCACCCAGAACCTCACCGCCTACCCGGGCGGCAAGGACTTCCTCGCCAAGTACAAGGCCAAGTACGGGTCAGTCCCGGATCCGTACGCGATCTATGGCTATGAGGCGATGAAGCTCGGGCTCGACACGGTCAGCAAGCTCGGGGCCCAGGGCTCGGACAAGGCCGCTGTGCTCAAGGCCCTGTTCGCGACCACGAGCCGCAGCTCGGTGCTCGGTAACTACGGGTTCGACGCCAACGGCGACACGACCCTGAAGTCCTACGGCCTCTACAAGGTCGATTCCACCGGGAACCCGGTGTTCTACAAGACGATCACGCCCACCAAGACGGTCAAGTAGGGCGCATACGGATGCCCGTCCGGTGACGGCGGGCGGTGGGGAGGGCGCCGCGACCGGCGCCCTCCCCGTGATCCTTCACCGTGGAAGCACAATCTCTCCCCAGCCTCCCGGGTCCCGCCATGCGGCCGCTGGCCGTCGTGCGACGGATCGCGGGCCGCTGGGGCCTGATCGTCGCCCTGGCGATCCTCCCGGTCTACTACGGGATCCGGGACCTGACCCACGGCTATGAGGCCGGGCTCGCTCACGGCCACCCGATCGTCCACCACGACCTGTCGCACCTCGGGTTCAACCTCGTCCAGGGACTCTCCAACGGCGCCATCTGGGCGTTGATCGCGATCGGGTACACGCTCGTCTACGGGATCATCGAGTTGATCAACTTCGCCCACGGTGACGTGTTCATGATCGGCTCCTTCACCTCGGCGGGCCTGTGGGGAACCCTCGGCCTGGGCCTTGCCACCGGACCCCTCGGGCTGATCGCCGGACTGATCCTGACCTTGGTGGTGGCGATGGCGGTATGCGGGGCGCTGAACGTGCTGATCGAGCGGGTTGCCTACCGGCCGCTGCGCTCGGCCCCCAAGCTTGCCTCGCTGATCACCGCGGTCGGCTTCTCTTTCATCCTGCAGAACGTTGGGCTGCTCTGGCAGGGCGGCTCGCCCCAGGGCGTGCCCGACCTCATCAACGAGAGCCAGCCGGTGTTCAACATCTCCGGCGTGCCGATCGTGCGGGGGTACATCCTCGCCATCGCAGTGATGATCCCGCTCGTGCTCGGGCTGGCCTGGTTCATCAACAGCACCCGGGCCGGGCGCGCGATGCGGGCCACCGCCCAGGATCCCGAGGCCGCCCGGCTGATGGGTATCAATGTCAACCAGACGATCTCACTGACCTTCCTGCTCGGCGGCATGCTGGCCGGTGCGGCCGGCCTCATCTACGCCCTGTACGAGACGAACATCTGGTACTTCCAGGGCTTCCGGGCCGGGCTGATCGCCTTCACCGCCGCCGTCATGGGCGGCATCGGCAACGTCCGCGGCGCCGTGCTCGGTGGTCTGATCATCGGCATCATCCAGGCGCTGTCGGACTCGCGGCTGGGGCCGCAATGGACCGAGGCGGTCGTGTTCGGTTACCTGATCGTGATCATGATCCTGCGTCCGCGCGGGTTGCTCGGCGAGGAGACCAGGGAGGCGGGATGAGCGAGCTGCAGGCCCAGATCGCGGAGTGGCGCGCCGCCGCCAAACGACGGCTGCCGTGGGGCGGCGGGCCGAAGTTCTCGCGCGCGCTGGCGCTCGCGGTGATCCTGATCGCGATCGTGCTGCCGTTCTTCTTCTCCAACACCAGCGGCTTCATGAACGCGACGATCATCGCCGTCGCCTTTGCGGTCATGTCGCTGGGGCTGAACATCGTCGTCGGCTTCGCCGGCCTGCTCGACCTCGGGTACGTGGCCTTCTACGCGCTCGGCGCCTACTCGGTGGGCTGGTTCGGCTCTGACTTCTTCTTCCAGGCCCACGTCCACGTCGGGGTCTCCGGGATCGCGGCCACCTCGAGCGGGATCCACCTCAACTTCCTGCTGATCCTCGTCGCTGCCGCGCTGATCTGCGGGCTCGCGGGCATGATCATCGGGCTGCCGACGCTGCGTCTGCGCGGAGACTACATCGCGATCGTCACCCTGGCCTTCGGCGAGATCATCGGCGTGCTCGCGGTCAACGGCCAGAGCGTGAGCATCGGCAACGGGATGACCCTGACGGCCGGCAACCTCGGCATCAGTGCCGTGGACACGCCGTATTTCCCCGGCATCGGCTCGTTCAACCTGCTCGATCTGCGGCCGTGGTACTGGCTGATCCTCGGCATCCTGCTCGTGGTCCTGTTCGTCAACCTCCGGCTGCGCGATTCGCGTCTGGGCCGGGCCTGGGTGGCGCTGCGCGAGGACGAGGTCGCCGCCGTCTCGATGGGCATCCCGCTGGTCCGGACCAAGCTCGCCGCCTATGCGATCGGAGCGATGTTCGGCGGTATGTCCGGCGCCTTCCTCGGCACCTACTACACGACCGTCAACGCCGGCGAGTTTCAATTCGGTTTCTCGATCTTCATCCTCGCGATGGTGATCATCGGCGGCCTGGGGTCGATCTGGGGCGCGGTGGTGGGGGGCTTGCTGCTCGGCTACATCAACAACTACCTGATCCCGGACGTCCTCAACGGCCTGCCGCAGAAGCTCGGGCTCAACTTTCCGCTGACCGAGATCGAGTTCGGCATCTTCGGCTTCCTGCTCGTGCTCGTGATGATCCTGCGACCGCAGGGCCTGATTCCCGAACAGCGCCGCCGCATGGAGCTGACCTCGGAGATCGGGGCCGAGGACGCGCAGCTGGTGGAGAGCGGCTCGTCGTGAGCGTCGGCGACACCCCGTCGGCCGACGACACCGGGCCCGCCGGCGACACCGCGACGGCGACCGAGAGCTCCCCCGCGGTGATGATCGTCGACCGTGTGACCAAGCAGTTCGGTGGCCTGATCGCGGTCAACGACGTCTCGCTGACGATCCCGCGCCACGGTATCGTGTCGCTGATCGGTCCCAACGGGGCCGGCAAGACGACCCTGTTCAACATGCTGACCGGCCTGTACCGGCCCAGCGCCGGCCGGATCACCTTCGGCGAGCGCAACATCAGCCGCTCGCGGCCCGACATCATCACCAGCCTCGGCGTGGCCCGGACCTTTCAGAACATCCGCCTGTTCGGTGCCATGAGTGCGGTCGAAAACGTGATGATCGGCCGCCACGCCCGGATGAAGGCCGGGCTGCTGGGGTCGATCATCCGGCCCCCGTACGTGCGCAAGGAGGAGAAGCTCGCCCGCGAGCGCGCCCGCGAACTGCTCGCCTATGTCGGCCTGCGCTCGGGCCTGTTCGATCACCTCTCCGCGCAGCTGTCCTACGGGGACCAGCGTCGCGTCGAGATCGCTCGCGCGCTGGCCTCCGAGCCGACCCTGCTGCTCCTGGACGAGCCGACCGCCGGAATGAACCCGCAGGAGTCCGCCGCGCTGACCGATTTCATGCGCAAGCTCCGCAATGAGCTGTCGCTGACGATCCTGCTCATCGAGCACGACATGAAGGTCGTGATGGGCGTCTCGGAACGCGTCACCGTGCTTGATCACGGCGAGAAGATCGCCGAGGGATCGGCCGCCGAGGTCCGCGGCGATCCGCGCGTGATCGAGGCCTACCTGGGAAAGCAGGACTGATGGCCCTGCTCGAGGTCGACGAGATCCGCACCTACTACGGCTCGATCGAGGCGCTCAAGGGCGTTTCGCTCACCGTCGAGGAGGGCGAGGTGGTCACGCTGATCGGCTCCAACGGCGCCGGGAAGTCAACCACCCTGCGCTCGATCTCGGGCCTGACTCCGGCCCGCTCGGGTCAGATCCGCTTCGCCGGACAGGACATCACCCACGTCCCCGCCCATGAGGTCGTCTCCTACGGGGTCGCCCTCTCGCCGGAGGGTCGCCACTGCTTCGCCCGAATGACCGTCCGCGAGAATCTCGATCTCGGCGCCCATCACCGCCGCGGCGCAGCGATCGCCGAGGATCTCGAGCGCGTCTTTGATCTCTTCCCGCGCCTGCGCGAACGTGAGAAGCAGAAGGCGGGCACGATGTCGGGCGGCGAGCAGCAGATGCTCGCCATCGGCCGCGCGCTGATGGCCCGCCCGCGCCTGCTGATGCTCGACGAGCCCTCGATGGGGATCGCGCCGATCCTTGTGCAGCGCATCTATGAGACGATCGCCCAGATCAACCGGGACGGGGTGACGATCCTGCTCGTCGAGCAGAACGCCAACTACGCGCTGGACGTGTCGGGCCGCGGGTACGTGCTCGAAACCGGCCGGGTCGTGCTCGCCAACGATTCGGATCAGCTGCGTGACGACCCGGGTGTCCAGCGTGCCTACCTGGGAACCTGAGATGGCCCACGCGACGTCTCCCGGCGCGGAGTTGGCGTCATGATCGTCCTGGGCGTCCAGGGGGCGATCGGCTCCAAGGCGCTGTACCTGCTCTTCATCTGGCTCGCCTCGGCGGCCGGCGCGGCATGGCTGTCCGAACGCAAGGGCTACACCGAGCGGGTCGGGCTCACCTTCGGGCTCGTGCTGACCTTCGTCGGATTCTTCATCGTGCTGCTGCTGCCGGGCCGCCCCGGCTCGGCCTGGAAGCGCGAGGGACCGTTGCCCCGCCGGCGACACCCCGGGGCACCCGGGGATGACGTTCCGCCGGGTCCGTCCGGCACCGCCTGATCGCAGTCAGCTCCGCTGGGCAAGCAGGCCGCTGATCCGCGCGACCACCGCCAGCGGCGTGTCGACGAGCTGGTCCCAGGTGAAACGGATGACCGTGATGCCGTGGGCGGCCAGCTGGGCGTCCTTGCGCCGGTCACGCGTGAAGTTGGCGTGCGTGGAGTGAAACTGGTACCCGTCCATCTCGACGGCGAGCCGGGCCTCGGGCCAGAGGAAATCGATCTCCCAGCCATGGCGGCGGACGTTGACCTCAGGCTCGGGTAGCTCCCCGCCGCGGACGAGCGCGAGCAGGCGCTCCTCGGCCTCCGAGCGGGTGACTCCAGGGCCCTGCTCGCGATCCAGCAGCCGCACGACCCGCCGCCGGCCCGCGATCGTCGGAAAGCGGCCCAGGAGCTCACGCAGCTGTGAGGGGCGCATCAGACGGTGCACAAGCAGGTGGTCAAACGCGCGCTCGAGGGCCCGCGGCTGGAGGGTGCCGGCAACGTCGAGCATGGTCCAGGCC
>JALYTU010000104.1 GCA_030854125.1 Actinomycetota bacterium
AGGATGTCCTTGGTCGACGTCTTACCGGTGGAGCCCGTGACGCCGATCACGTCGGCCCCGAGCGAGCGGCGCCACGCCGTCGCAAGCGATTGCAACGCGCCCAGGGGCGTGTCCGCCGCCAGGATGACGCCGGCGTGCGTGTCGTGAAGCTGGTCGGCGGCGGCTTGCGCATGAGCGCGGCTCGCCAGCACGCCCCAAGCTCCGGCCGCCAAGGCGTCCGACACGAAGGCCCCGCCATCGTGACGGCTCCCCGGCAGACCCACGAACAACGTCCCGGGACCGACCTCGCGCGAGTCAATCGACACCGATACGGGGCCGTCAGCCGTTGAATGCGTGACGAGTCGCGCGCCGGCCGCGGCGGCAACCTGCTCTGGTGTCCATGCCTTCATTGATCGGGTGTGCCAGCGTCGGCCAGCATCACCCGGAGGATGTCACGCGCCACGGTCACGTCATCGAACGGCAGCTTGCGCCCACCGGCGAACTCCTGTCCCTGCTCATGGCCCTTGCCCGCGATCACGACCACGTCCCCGGCGTCAGCGGCCGTCAGGGCTCGCTCGATCGCGAGCCGCCGGTCGACCTCCTGCGCGACGGGGCCGCTGATCCCGGTGAGGACCTCAGCGATGATGCCCTCCGGATCTTCGGAACGCGGGTTGTCGGAGGTCACGACCACCCGATCCGCCAGCCGGAACGCGATCTCACCCATCTGCGGCCGCTTGCCGCGATCACGGTCTCCCCCGCAGCCGAACACGACGTGAAGACGCGAGCTCGTGAGCTCGCGTGCCGCTCGCAGGACGTTCTCCAGTGAGTCAGGCGTATGGGCGTAGTCGACGAGGACCGCAAACGGTTGGCCCGCGTCCACGGTCTCAAACCGTCCAGGGACCTGGCCGGCACCGGCGATCGCGCCGACGCACGTCTCGGCCGGCACCCCGCACGCGCGGGCGGCGGCCAGCGCTCCGAGCACGTTGTAGACGTTGAACTCGCCGCGCAGCGGGGAGGTGAGTGCGAGCGGCCCATCCGGAGTCTGCGCGGTGAAGCGCGATCCGCCCAACCCGGTCCGCACATCGGTGGCCCGGTAGTCCGCCGCTGCGTCGCGAAGCGCGTAGCTGACCGCGCCCTCGAGCTCTGTGACGAGCCTGACCCCATAGGGGTCGTCGACGTTGACAACAGCGGCCCCCGGCCTCAGCCCACCCCTGAACAGGCGGCGCTTGGCCCGGAAGTAGTCCTCCATCGTGGGGTGAAAGTCCAGATGATCCTGGGTCAGATTGGTGAACACCGCCGCCGCAAAGTGGACCGCGTCGGCGCGCCGAAGCTCGAGCGCGTGCGAGGAGACCTCCATCACGCACCCACGATCCCCGGAGTCGAGCATCGCCCGGAAGGTCCGCTGGAGGTCAATCGCCTCGGGCGTCGTGCGCTGCACCTCGTGGTCGATCCCTCCGATCACCGATTTGACCGTCCCGAGAAGTCCCGTTCGCCGGCCGCCGGCCTCGAGCAGTGCGCGGATCAGAAACGCGCTCGTCGTCTTGCCGTTGGTCCCGGTGATTCCGACCATGCTCAGCTCCGCGGTCGGGTCGCCAAAGAACGCCGCCGCCGCCGGGGCCATCGCTGCCCGGACGCTGGTGACGCGAATCTGGGGAGCGTCGACGTCGAGCTCGCGCTCCACGACCAGGGCCGCGGCACCGCGAGCAACGGCATCGCCGGCGAAATCGTGGCCGTCGCGGGTGAAACCGGGCACACAGAAGAACAGCGTCCCCGGTGTCACGGCACGGTTGTCGTAGGCGAGCTCGGTAACCTCGATGCCGGCCCAGCGGGGATCGGCTCGCGGGATCACCTCGGATAGGCGCATCGCCCGGCAGCGTAGCTGCGTCGACACGGAGGACCCGATGCGGGGTCACCCCGCCACCCGGAAAGGCTCGAGCCCGCTGTCCGGGCGCTATCCTCGCCGCTCGCGCCTCGAAGCCCGGGCGCTCTGACACTGCTTATGTTCTCTCGCGCGATCGTCACCGGCGGAGCCGGCTTCATCGGATCTCACGTCGTCGACTCGCTGCTCGCCGACGGCGTCGACGTCACGGTGATCGACGATCTTTCATCCGGGCAGGCCGAGCGAGTTGCCGCCGGCGCCCGCCTGGAAGAGATCTCAATCGTCGATGCGTCCGCCGTCGATGCCGTCTTTGACCGCGTCACCCCGGAAGCGGTCTTCCATCTCGCCGCTCAGGCCAGTGTGGTCGTCTCGACCAATGATCCCGCCTATGACTGCGCGGTCAACGTCCAGGGCACACTCAACGTGCTCGAGGCATGCCGCCGCCACCGGGCGCCGCTCGTCTTCACCTCGACGGGAGGTGCGCTGTATGGCAACGACGCCCCGATCCCGACGCCCGAGACCCGCATTCCGGCCCCACTGGCGCCGTACGGCGCCTCAAAGTGGGCGGCCGAGGCCTACATCAACACCTGGGCCGGCGCGCACGCGGTCCCGCACGCCATCTGCCGGCTGGGCAATGTCTACGGTCCGCGCCAGAGCCCACATGGCGAAGCCGGCGTGGTGGCGATCTTCAGCGAGCACATCCACACCGGCCGGACTCCGAAGATGTTCGGCAACGGTGATCCGACCCGGGACTATGTCCACGTGTCGGATGTCGTACGAGCGATGCGGGCTGTGCTCGGCCATCGCGGGACGTTCAACGTGGCGACCGAGGTCGAGACGAGCGTCAAGCGTCTGTGGGAGATCCTCGCCGACGAGGCCGGGACCAATCTGGAGCCCGAGCTCGCCCCACTTCGACCCGGCGAGCTCGAGCGATCATGCATGGACACCAGCCTCGCGCGCGAGCAGCTCGGCTTCTCGGCCGCCGTCGAGATCGACGACGGCCTGCGCAGCACCTACCGCGAACTGGTGGCGGAATTCGGGCGCGGAACCCCGGGCTGAGCGCATCCGTCTTGGCTTGGCTCACCCCCCGCCCGAAGCTCTTTCCCGCCACGAGTCGGCTTCCGCGTATCGATCTAGCCGGCTTGCGTCTTGGTCCACGTGTGCACTAGCTCGGCCGCGACGTCGATCGCCTGACGCATACAGTCATCCATGTCAATGTAGACATAATTGGCGAGCCTGCCGGCAAAAAAGGTTCGCTCGCCGCCGATGGCGTCACGCAGGTAATTCTGGTAGCTGACGTTCAGCTTCCGGTTGGCGTCAGTCTCAATAGGGTAATAGCGGGTCGGTGCACCGGTGAACTCGAAGCCAAGCACAGTACCCTCACATTGCTGCCCGGATGCGTGCTTGGTTTCGTGAATGCGAATAAATGGAAACTCAGCCCCCGGGTAGTTGACGACCATTGCCCCCTGCGCGTGTGCGACATGTGGAATGTGCACGTTACGGATCAGGATTCCCCGCCACTCGAGAGCCCCGTACTCGTAATTGCAAAACACATCGAGCGGGCAGGTGAGCACCACGAGATCGGCTTCGGCCTCGCGCACCTGCTCCTCAGTGTTCGCCAGTGTCACCTCGACACCAGTTCGAAGCGTCGTGTGATCGTTGGCCAAGAGCCCGTCGATTAGGTCCGTGTAGCCATTTGGCCCGGCCGGCCATCCTTGGAACGGATCTGGAAATAGGTAGGGATCGTTGTCCCAGCGCACGGAGACGCGGCGAGGGGCCCAGGCGGCCGACAGTTCGCGCGCAGGACGTCCCCACTGCTTCTCGGTGTAGGGCTTGATGAACCGCCCGTAGAGGATCGGACCCATCAGTTCCAAGCACCAGTCCTCGAAGTTCGCTGCCTGTGCGCGCGCCGCGGCGTCAACGTGCTTGCGCTCTTCCAGTTCGCGGAAGATCTCGGTGGAGCGTGACTGACGCTCAATGTCAGAAAGCAGAATTGGCCAATTGAGCACCTGACCGTCGGCCACGATGTCGACGCGATGGCGATAAGGATGAAACGGAGTCATCTCGTTGGCCAGCTTCCACACCTCCTCATCCTCCGTATGGAAGATGTGAGAACCGGCCGGCTCGTAGAGAACGCCCTCCATATGCTCAGACCGGATCAGCCCCCCCGGTACGCTGGCCCGCTCAAGTACCACGCTCTCGAGCTCTTTCTGTGCCAGCAGATGAGAGAGGGTACAGCCGGTCAGGCCACCGCCGACGATGAGAACCCGCGGTGGCTTCAAGGCAGATCAACCGTGGCGTCGATGGATGAAGGGGTCGCAGAACAACGTAGGTTTCACCAATTCACACTAGACGAGTTCGCAGAAGCGTGACGCATCCATCCTTCGTTGGGTTGAGCCTGCGGTTGCTTCGCTTCGTGCAGTTCCGTCAGATTCTGAATGTGAGATCTGAGCCAAGTCAGCTTCCGCGAAACTTCAGCCGCGTCCGAAGCCCCTCCCCCGCCCGTTGAGCTCACGCTGATCGATCACCCGGTCGACCAGCCCATACGCCACCGCCTCCGCGCTGGTGAAATAGCGATCCCGATCCATGTCTGAGTGAACGCGCTCGATCTCCTGGCCCGTGTGCTGGGCGTAGAGCTCATCAACCCGTGCCCGCAGCGCGAGCGTCTCGCGCGCGTGGATCTCGATATCAGATGACTGCCCCTGGAAGCCGCCGGACGGCTGGTGAATCAGGATCCGCGAGTTCGGCAACGCCATCCGCTTGCCCGGTGCCCCGCCGGCCAGCAACAGCGATCCCATGGACATGGCCACGCCGTAGCAGATGGTCTGCACGTCCGGGGCGATGAACTGCATCGTGTCGTAGATGGCCAGGCCGTCATACACCGAACCACCGGGCGAGTTGATGTACAGGTGGATGTCCTTATCAGCGTCGTCTGACTCGAGGTGTACGAGCTGGGCGACGACCAAGTCCGCGGTCTCCTGGTCGACCTGGCCGCCGAGAAAAACGACCCGGTCGTTGAGCAGACGGGAGTAGATGTCGAACGAGCGCTCGCCGCGGGCGGTCTGCTCGACGACCATCGGGATCAGGGGCATCAGTGTCCTCCTCGGTGATAGTGTGCAACTCACAGGTTGCATCAACCTAGCAGACGCGCAACTCGTCGGTTGCGCGTAAGACGAGACCCCGCCGAACAGGAGCGACCCGTGACCGAGAAGATCGAGCGACGACTGAACCTGCCGACCGGCGTCAAACAGGCCTGGCAGGCCGTCACCGAGCCCGAGTGGCTCGCCCGCTGGCTGGCCGATGAGGTCGAACTGGAGCCCTGGCCGGGGGGAGCGGCGCGCTTTCGGATTGGAGACTCCGAGCGCACGGGATGGGTCGAGGAGATCTGCCCGCCCGACCCAGCCGCGGCCACTCCCGGGCGGTTGGCGTTCTGGTGGAGTGAGGATGGCGAGCCCGCCGCGCGGGTGGAGTTGACCGTCAGCCCGCTCGGCGAGAGCGCGACGACGATCCGCGTGGTCGAGACTCGGCCCCTGGAGATCCTCGATCTCGTTGGCATCCCGGCTCCCGGAATCGGCGGCTCGAGCTACGGCCCGACGCTCGTCGCGGCGTGAACCCAGAATCCGACGCCGCGGGGCTCGTGTTCGGGGCGCTGGCCGACCCCACGCGCCGGCATCTGCTGAGCTCACTGGCCCAGCATCCGGCCACCGCCACCGATCTGGCCCTTGATCTGCCGATCTCCCGACAGGCCGTCGTCAAGCACCTGACCACGCTCAGCGATGCCGGCCTGCTCGAACGCGAGCGCTCGGGCCGCGACGTCCGCTATCGGTTCACCCCCAGCCGGCTGTCTGACGCCGCGTCATGGATGGCGGCGGTCAGCGGTCAATGGGACGAGCGGCTTACCACGCTTGCCGACACCTTGCGGGAGTCGGGCAGGTGAGCCTGGTCGGGCTCAACGCGGCGACAGGCCCAGGTAGGGCACGGCCCAGCCGACGATTTTCTGAAATGCCGGTGCGGCGACCGCCCCGCCGAAGATCGACCCTTGCGGCTGGTCGACGACGACGAGCCCGAGCAGGCTCGGGTGGTTGACCGGCACCATGCCGACGAACGAGGCGACGAATTCGGTGTTCGAGTACTTGCCGCCGACGGCGATATTGGCGGTGCCGGTCTTTCCGGCCATGTCGTAGCCGGGGATCGCGGCACCGGAGGCGGTGCCGCCCTCGCCGAGCACCCCGCGCAGCATGCCGCGCAGCTGGGCGGCCGTTGACGTGGAGATTATGCGGTGCCCAGCGGGTGCCGGGACCGGCTTGCCGCCGATCGACTGCACCACGTGCGGCGGGCGCAGAATGCCCCCGTTGGCGATCGCCGCGTAGGCGGTGGCGATCTGCATCGGCGTGACCGACTCGCCCTGCCCGAAGGGAAGGTTGCCCATCGACGATCCCGAGTACTTCGAGACCGGGAGGATGATCCCGCCGTCCTCGCCGGGCAGGTTGACGCCCGTGCTGGTCCCAAAGCCAAAGCGCCGCGTCCAGTAGTCAAACCGGATCGGCCCGAGCTTGGCGCCAATCTCGTCGGCTCCGATGTTGCTGGACTTCTTCAGAATGTCAGCGACCGAGAGGGTTTCGTCGCCATGGGCCTCGGCGTCATGGATCCGACGGTCGGCGATCTGCAGAACCGATGGGATGTTGAACAGCGTGCTCGGGCTGACCAGGCCGTCCTGGAGCGCTCCGGCGACCGTGATCGCCTTGAACGTCGAACCGGGCTCGTAGTTGAAGTTGACCGCCCGGTCCTGGCTGGCGTAGGTCGGTGCGCTGGTCGGGTCATTGGCGTTGACCCGGGGCCAGTTGGCGAGCGCCATGATCGCGCCGGTCTGGGGGTTCATGACAATCGCCGTTGCACCCTTCGGGGAGTACTGGGCTCCGACACCGGCCAGCACCTGCTCGACCTCGTCCTGAAGGGCAGCGTCGATCGTCAACCGCAGCGCCGCGCCCGGGCGCGTGGCGCGCACATCGTCGATCGAGATCGGCTGGCCGATGGCATCGTTGACGATCCGCCGGATCCCGTCGGTCCCGGTCAACTCGTGGTTGTAGCGGTACTCCAGGCCGCTGGCCCCGCTCCCGCTCCCGTGCACCGAGCCGATCACCTGGGAGGCTGCCCAGCCCCGCGGGTAGGTGCGCGTCGTCCGTGGCACGAGCGAGATCCCGTTGATCTGCAGCTTCATGATCCGCGTGGCCTGGTCGGCCGGTAGCAGCCGGGCAAGAGCCACGCCGCCGTTGTGTTTGCTGAGCAGGCCGAGCACGGTCAGTACGGACTTGCCGAGCAACGGGGCGAGCTTCTGGGCGGTGGCCAGCGGTTGCTTGATGAGGAAGTTATCGGCGATCACGTCATCCGCGGACTCCGAAATCGCCAGGTCGACGCCGTTGCGATCGGTGATCATGCCGCGTGGGGCGGGGATCACGTCACGACTGATCTGCTGACTGACCGCCGCCTGCTGCAGGGTGCCGGCGCGCACGACGCCGAAATCCACCGCCCTCAGCACCGCAAGGCTGAGGAGCACGAGAAAGGCGACGAAGATCCAGCCGATCCGACGGTCCAGAGCGGCCATCGGAGGGCCGCTACCCGCCCGCCGTGACGCCAGCCGCGCCGTCGGGAGTGCTAACGCTCGGCGCCGCCGGCGTGACCGGGCCGGGAGCGCCGGACGACGCGGGGGGGCTTGCGGCGTTGGCGCCAGTGCTGGCCACGCCGGTATTGGTACCCGACGGTGCGGTCGACGCCGGCGCAGCGCTCGAAGACGGAACGCCTGCGGCCGTCGCCCCAGTGCTC
>JALYTU010000105.1 GCA_030854125.1 Actinomycetota bacterium
GCGGCGCCGCGGGCGACGAGAGTGGTTGTCATGTCAACTAAGGGCACGATCCTCTCCATTCTCCTCGCGCTCTCGCCTTCGCCGGCGCGGGCGGCACCAAGGTCGCCAACGTCGACCCGCACGAAACGGAATTCCCGCGCTACCGCCTGCCGTCCATGGATCCCCAGCAGGCCCGGATGCTGGTCGGCGCGCTCGGCACCCACGCACAGATCGGCGACGCTCCGCCGGTCATGGCCCCCGCGGCGGTTCTCGCCATCCTTGCCGTGCTGCTGCTCATTCTCGCCTGAGCGCGACCGAGGCGTCGCCCGCGCGCTTGGCCCGTCCGCGGCGCACCAGGGGAAGGGGCAGCGACGAGGACGCCCACAGCGCGAGCCCGGTGAGCAGGCCGGCCACGATCGCGCCAACCGCCAAGGCGGGAAGGCCGCCGGCCAGAACGCCGGCCGCACCCAGTGCAAGGACGGCGACCACACGCTTGGGCCCGACACTCCCGATCATGCGCAGACGAAACAGGGTCTCCCCCGCGAGGTACATAGCCGGGCCGCCGACCAGCGTGATCAGCCCGGCCGTGCTCAGCGCGCTGCCGGCGTCGCGCACGAGCAGGTCATCGCCGACCGCGACCATGATCACTCCGGCGACGATCGGCAGATGCAGATAGGTGTAGGCGTCACGGGCCAGGCGCGCGGGGTCCGGCGCGTCGGCCAGTTCACGGCGCGAGTGCTCGGCCACCACCCCGAAGTACAGCCACCAAAGCCCGCCGGTGATCAGAAAAGCGACCGCGAGCGCGAGCACCGTGAGGGTCGAGAGCCCGTGTTGGCTGGCGGTCGCGCCCGTGACCACGATTGACTCGCCCAGCACGATGATGATGAAGGACTGAAAGCGCTCGGCGAAGTGACCTCCGTCGACCGGATAGTCCATCGTGCTCGAGCGTTTTCTCCCGGGTGTCCAGTACCCCGCGATCGGCGCGGCCAGATCGATGACCAGCGCCACGCCCCAGAACAGGAGTCTCAGCGACGACGGGGCGACTCCCCCCGCCACCCAGAACACCCCCGAAGGCCAGGCTCCAGGCGAGAATCCGCTCCAGCACGACCCGCAACGCGTGCTCGCGGGCCAGCAGCCACGTGCCCGCGGCGTTGCGCCCGATCTGCAGGATCACGTAGGCGACCGCGAACAGGAGCGAATAAACAGCAGCTCGACGGCCGTGGTGGGCTGCGGATCGCCGTTGCGTGGCCTCAGGTGGGGATGTGGCTCCAAGAAGTATTTCCTTTACGAAGGAACGATATATCCTCCGCCGATGACCCCGAGTGGCTCGCGCCCGTTCACCGATGAGGAGGAGAACGCCTGGGCGGGATTCCTGGCCGTCCACTCTCTGGTGATCCGCGAGCTCGATGCGCTGCTCGGGGCCGAGCACGGCATGCCCCTGGTCGAGTACGAGGTGCTGCTCAAGCTCGCGATCGGCGGCAGTCAGATGCGGATGTCCGAGCTGGCCGATGTCGCCTTCCTGAGCCGCAGCGGGCTCACTCGGATCGTCGACGAGCTCGAGTCCCTCGGCCACGTCAGGCGCGAGCGCGACGAGCAGGACGGACGGGCGCTCGTGGCCACGCTGACGCCGCTCGGACGCCGGCGGCTGGCGTCGGCGCGCCGGTCTCACCGCGCCCACGTCCGCGAGCTGTTCCTCGGCCACCTGACCGATGACCAGCGCGGCGCGCTGGCCGCGAGCTGGCGACAGATCCTCGACGGGATCGATGCCAACACCGGGCGCCGCCCCCGTCGTCGCCTCGTGGGACGCCGCGGCGCGGCCTCGCTACCATCCCGGTAGTTCGTTTGCGAATCAACTTCTTCGCGGAGGCGCTTGGATGACCGAGACATGGCCGGAGCTCGCGCTCGAGGACTGGGTCGACACCCGGGAGACGTTTCACCTGTGGACTCAGATGGTCGGCAAGGTGGCGCTTGAGCTGCGCCCGTTCCTCAACCAGTGGTGGGAGGTCGGCCTGACGCTCAGCTCGCGCGGTCTGACCTCGGGCCTGGTCCCGACCGGCGAGCGCAGCTTCGAGATGACGTTCGATCTCGTCGACCACGAGCTGCGCATCGAGCTGGCGGGCGGCGGCAAGCGCACCGTTGCCCTGCGCGAGCGCAGCGTGAGCGACTTCTACGCCGCGTTCGTGACGGCTCTTGACGAGCTCGAGATCGCGGTCGCGATCAACCCGGTTCCGTCCGAGCTGGCCGATCGAACTCCCTTTCCGCAGGACACCGCTCACACGGCCTACGACGCATCGGCGATCGGACGCTGGTGGCAGGTTCTGCTCTCCGTCGAGCGTGCGATCCAGCGCTTCCGCGCCGGGTACACGGGCAAGAGCAGCCCGATCCTCTTCTACTGGGGTGGCTTTGATCTCAACCACACGCGCTTCAACGGCCGGGCGGTGCCCCAGCCGGCTGACGCCGACCCGATCCGCGGTTTCGGAGAGAACGAGGAGAACTTCGCGGTCGGCTTCTGGCCCGGAACGCGAGATGCACCGTTTCCGGTGATCTACGCCTACCTCGCCCCGGCGCCCGATGGTCTGGAGGGTGCGGCCGTCTCGCCGGCGCCGGCGCGCTTTGAGCCATCGCTGGGGGAGTTCGTGCTCCCCTATGACGCGCTGCGCGTGCTGCCCGATCCCGACGCGGCGGCCCTCGAGTTCTTCCGCTCGGCCTATGAGAGCAGCGTGGCGCTCGCCGGGTGGGATCGATCGGCCCTCGAAGGACCCGTACCGCCCGGCCGCTGAACCGCTGCCACCGCCGAGGAGTGAGACGCGGGAACCTCGATCGTCACCGCGCACCCCCGCGGCCTTGCTTCTCGAAGTACAGCTGGTGGTACTCCTCGGCCGGATAGAACGGGCCGGCGGCCTCGGCCTGGGTGACGATCGGCTTGGCCACGGACTCCTGCTCGTGGTCACGGGAGCCGAGCGCGTCGGTCATCTGAACCGCATCGTGAACAAAGATCGCCGAGCGGTACTGGCTGCCGAAGTCCCAGCCCTGCCGGTCGCGGGTGGTCGGGTCGTGGATCCGCCAGAACGTCTCGAGGAGATGCTCGTAGCTCACCTGGCTCGGGTCGAAGCTCACCTGGACCGCCTCCGCGTGACCGGTGCCGCCCTCGCACACCTGCTCGTAACTCGCGTCACGCACGGTTCCGCCGGTGTAGCCGACCCGCGTGCCCCCCACCCCTTCGATCTCGCGAAAGCAGGCCTCGATCCCCCAGAAGCAGCCCGCGGCGAAGGTGGCAACCTGCATCCCCTGCCGAGGGGCTCCGAGCGTCGGGACCGGCGCGGACTGGCTCTGACTACGGCGCCGTCTGAGGAAGGTGAACATGGCGCTCGCTCCTCGGCTGGTGCTGAACATCAGTTCGATGCGCCCGCGAGCTGCGGCTCAGCGGCGCGCTGCGCCTCGCGGGCCTCGAGCAACTTCAACCACACCTCGCTGCGCGTCGGGAACGCGGGGATCGCGTCCCACAGCCGCTCAACCGGCGTTTCGCCGACGACCGCAATGCTCGCCGCCTGCAGCCACTCCGCCACATCGGAGCCGACGAAGGTCGCGCCGACGATCACGCCACGGGCCTCATCGACCACGATCCGGCTCGTCCCGGGCGTGTCCCGGCCGTGGAAGCTGGCGCCGGCGGTGCTCGAGGTGGGGACATCGTAGGCGTGAGCATCGAGACCGGCGTCGAGCGCGCCCTGCAGCGTGCGCCCGACCGCGGCCACCTGAGGGTCGGTGAAGATGACCTGTGGCACGCCGCCATGGTCGGCGATGCCCTCGCTGCGACGGCCGGCCAGGATCTCTGCGAGAACATGCGCCTGATACTTGCCCGCGTGCGTGAGCAGCGACCGGCCGTTGACGTCGCCGATCGCGTAGAGCCACGGCACGCCCGGCACCTGCAGCGTGTCCTGGACCTCGATCACCGCGCCTGGCACAAGCCCGGCGGTCTCCACTCCGAGATCCGTCGTGCGCGGCTCGCGACCGGCCGCGACGAGGATCTCGTTCCCGTCCACGCTGGAGCCGTCCCCAAGCTTGACGTGCACGGTCGCGCCGGCGCGGCTCACCCGCTCGACCTGGAGGCCGAGCCGGACGTCGACACCGCGCCCCTGCAGGCCCTCGAGAAGCTCCTGGGAGGCGAATGGCTCCACCCGGGGCACGAGCCGCTGACCGCGTGCGATCAGCACGACTTCCGAGCCGAGCGATCGGTACGCGGCGGCCATCTCGGCACCGACCACCCCTCCCCCAAGGATGATCAGGCGTCGGGGGACCGTGTGCGCCGTCGTGGCCTCGCGGTTGGTCCATGGCCGCGCCTCATCGAGGCCGCCGATCGCCGGCACCACGGCCCGGCTGCCGACCGCGATGACCACGGCGCGGGCCGCCTCGTAGAGATCAGCGCCGACCTGCACCCGCCGCTCGCCGACCAGGCGTGCATGACCGCGCAGCAGGGCCACGCCTTGACCTTCCAGCCAGGGAACCTGAGCAGAGTCGTCCAGCTCATGGATGATCTCGTCCCGACGCGCGAGGACGGCCTCGGCGTCGAGCTCTCCGCGCACGGCCTCGGCCGCCCCCGGTACCCGGCGGGCCTCGTCGAGCGCCTGGACGGGCCGCAGCAGCGCCTTGGACGGCATGCAAGCGTAGTAGGAGCACTCTCCCCCGACGAGTTCTGACTCGACAATCGCCACCGACTGTCCCGCGTCGGCCAACCGGCCCGCGATGACCTCACCGGCCGGGCCGGCACCGATCACGATCACGTCGAATCTCTGCTGGGTTTCAGCGTTCATCAAGTCTCCTTGGGTCAGTTGTCATGCCGTATAGACCGGCCACCGTCGAAAACGGTTGCGGCCGCGGCGTCGTGAGCTCATCCGACGCGGGACGCGGCCGATTCGCTGGCGAGGGTGACGACAATTTTCGCAGCTGAGACACCCTGTGACTGGACGTCCATCGCATGCTGAAATTCGTGAACGCCGTGCCCGACGACGGACGGCGCGGGCGCGGCGACGTAGCGACCGTCGGCCAGGGCACTGGGCAGGAAATCGCGATAGATGGCCGTGCTGACCTCATTCGCCTTCAGTGTGGTTCCGAAGATGTACTTCGTGCCGATCCGACGCGAGCGGGACCTGAGCTGCAGGGCCACGTTGGCGCTGATCAGGCGCAGGATCAGCCGCGGGAGCTCGGACCGGCCGCGGTTGTCGCCGACGAGGGTGGCGAAGGAGACCGGAGGGCTGGCAAGGGACACGAACCGGTTCCCTTTGCACGCGCCGACGATCCGCACGCACGATGCGGCGGAGGTGGTGCCGAAGGCGATCGCCCCGGCGAGCGCGCGGCCGTCAAAGGCCGCGATGATGTCCTCAACGACGCTCGGGCCGTTGTAGTCGAAGACGTGGGAGGCGCCCAGCGAGGTGACGAAGTCGAAGTTGCGCGGCGAGGCCGTGGTGATGACCTCGTAGCCGGCCGCCACCGCGAGCTGGATGGCATTGCTGCCCACGCTCGTCGACCCACCCCACACCAGGACGGTCTCCCCGGTCGGCTCGGCGTTCACCGATGGGTGGTGCAGTCCGAGCTGATCCTTCTGAAACAGACCGCAGGACGCGGTCGACACCGCCAGCGGGACAACGGCGGCGTCCTCGAAGGGCATCGTGTCCGGGATCGGACAGGCCATCCGCTCCAGCACGACGGAGTAGAGCTGGAAGGCGCCCTCGCAGGCGCGGTTGCTGTCCTTATCGGTGCCGACGGCGTGGCCGAGTACCCGGTCACCAACGCGGAATCGGGTGACCGCCCTGCCGACCTCGACGACCTCACCGGCGACGTCGGAACCCAACACGGTCGGGTAGCGCAGCCAGCGGTAGGTCACGCTGCCCACGGCCTGGATGATCCAGTCGACCGGATTGATGGCGACCGCGTGATTACGGATCACGATCTGGTCGTCCCCGGGCGGGCTGTACGGGGCGGAGCCCACGGCGAGCTGGGCGTGCTTGGCGTTGATCCAGGCGGCATTGTTGGTCGGCATGACGATCGACTCCTAGTACGTGGTGTGATTGCACCGGGTGCACTCACGACTATCGCACATGATTGCACCTAGTGCAATCCCTAGCTACGATGGTCGCCATGGGACGGTGGCGACCCAACGCGGAGCAGCGACTGCAGCAGGCCGCCTTCGCGCTGTTTGCCGAGCGCGGATACGCCGACGTTACGGTGGCCGAGATCGCCGACCGAGCTGGGCTGACCAAGCGCACGTTCTTCAACCACTTCGCCGACAAGCGTGAAGTGCTCTTCGCCGGAGCGCAGGCTTGGCAAGCGAGCATCGTGCGATACCTGACCGCGGCCGACGAGGACCTCGGCCCGATCGACGCGGCCGTCGACGCCCTCACTCGCGCCGGCCTCGAGCTGGCGCAGTACGGCGACTCAGCTCACGCGCGGCGCGAACTGATCGCCGCCTCGCCTGACCTGCAGGAACGCAACCTGATCAAGATGACATCGCTCGCGGTAGCGATCGCCAATGGGCTCCGGGCACGTCAGGTGCCCGACAGGGTCGCCACCTTTGCCGCCCAGGCCGCGGTCGCGATCTTCACCGCCGCCTACGACGACTGGGCCGAGGACACCGCGGCGGACTTCTCGGCCCTGATGCAGCGATCGCTGTTGCAGCTGCGCCACGCGACCGGTGAGGCGCAAGCCGTCGGCGCCTGACCGGGCCCCGACCGATGGCTAAGCGGAGACGCTGGAGAGCCGCGCGTGGACGAACTGGACGACCATCGCGCCCTCCCCAACCGCAGTCGCGCAGCGCTTGACCGATCCCGAGCGCACATCTCCGGCGGCGTAGATGCCGGGCACGCTGGTCTCGAGCAGGCCGTCGGCACCGGCGGCCTCGCCCGTGAGCACGAAGCCCTTCTCGTCGCGGGCCACAACGTCGCCGAGCCAGCCGGTGCACGGCACGGCGCCGAGAAACAGGAACAAGAAGGAGAACGGGATCTGTGTGCCGTCGGTCAGCGTGACGGCCTCGAGTTGGCCGTCAGCGCCGTGCAGCCGCGCCACCTCGCTGCGATCGCCAACCGCCACCCCGTAGCGCTCGAGCTCGAGAACCAGGTAGTCCGACATCGTCTCGCGCAGATCAGCCCGGCGATGCAGGAGGGTGACGAGCGCGCCGCCCCGGGCCAGCCAGACCGCGGCCTGCGCGGCCGAGTTGCCGCCCCCGATCACGCCGACCCGCGTTGCGCCACACCGCTGCGCCTCGGGCGGACCGGCGGCGTAGAAGACGCTCGTCCCCTCGTACTCGCCCAGATCATCGATCGGGAGCCGACGATAATCGGCCCCGGTCGCCAGCAGCACGGCCCGCGCGGTGACCTCGTGCTCGCCCTCGAGGCGCACGATGTGCCGGCCATTGCCCGGCTCCAGGGCCAGCACGCGATACGGGGTGGCGGTGCGCGCGTTGAACTTGCGCGCCTGGGTGACCGCGCGGGAGGTCAGCTCTGAACCGCTGATCCCGGCGGGAAAGCCGAGGTAGTTCTCGATCCGGCGCGATGTGCCGGCCTGACCGCCCAGCGCCGTGCTCTCCACCACCAGCGTCTGCAGACCCTCGGAGGCGCCGTAGACCGCGGCCCCGAGGCCGGCGGGGCCGCCGCCGATGATCACCAGGTCGACCTCCTCGCGCGCCTCGAGCACGAGACCGATGCCGAGC